>NZ_JBFULT010000266.1:0-10148 GCF_054049755.1 Bradyrhizobium sp. P5_C11_2 | reverse complement strand
CGCCAGCAGCGCGGCGAGGCCGACGGCGCCGCCGGGCTCGACCACCAGCTTCAGCTCGCGATAGGCGAACGCCACCGCGGCGCCGACTTCCTTGTCGGATGCGGTGACGCCGCGCGCGAGCAGCTTGCTGTTGATCGCAAACGTCATCTCGCCGGGGATCAGCGCCATCAGCGCGTCGCAGATGGTGCGGCCCGCGGGCGCATGCGGCTCGCGATGGCCTGCGGTCAGCGAAAGGTTGTGATCGTCGAACGCCTCGGGCTCGGCCACGACAATCTGGGCCAGCGGGTAGCGCGCCTTCACCGCCGTTGCGACGCCGGCGATCAGACCGCCGCCGGAGGCTGGCGCCACCACGATGTCGGGCGCAATGCCGAGGCTCGCCATGTCCTCCGCGATCTCGCGGCCGGCGGTGCCCTGGCCGGCGATCACGAAAGGATCGTCGTAGGGCCTGACCAGTGTCGCGCCGCGCTTTTCGGCGATGCCCCGCGAGATCGCCTCGCGGTCGTCGCGGTCGCGGTCATACAGCACGACCTCCGCGCCGTAGGACTTGGTGCGCTCGCGCTTCGACAGCGGCGCGTCGGCCGGCATCACGATGGTCGCGTGCATGTCGAGGATCTTGGCCGCCGCCGCCACACCCTGGGCATGGTTGCCGGAGGAGAACGCGACCACGCCGCCCGCGCGCTTGTCCTGCGGGATCGAGGCGACCTTGTTGAAGGCGCCGCGGAACTTGAAGGAGCCGGTGCGCTGGAGCATCTCCGGCTTCAGGAAGACCTTTGCGCCAACGCGCTCGTTGAGCACGGGAAAGGACAACAGCGGGGTGCGGATGGCGAAGGGCGCGATCACGCGTGCTGCGGCATCGATATCGGCGGGGCCGATCGGAAGGGGCTGTTCGGTCATGGCCGATGTTATCGCGGCAGATGAGGCGCGGGCAAGACACCTCCGCGCGAGGATTCTTCCTGTTCAGGCGACGAAGCGCGACTGTTCCGCACCGTTCCGGCCGGGCAGCACCGCGCCGACCGCCCAAATACTGTCGACGAAGGCCTTCGCCGAGGCCTCCCAGGTATAGCCAGCGGCGAATTCGACGCAGGCCTGCCGGGAGACGTCGAGCGCGGCAAAGCAGGCGCTGCGCAAATCCTGATCGAGGGCGCCGACCGGCGCATCGCCGATCACGTCGCCGGGTCCCTYCACCGGGAAGGCCGCGACCGGCAGGCCGCTCGCCAGCGCCTCGAGCAGGACCAGGCCGAACGTGTCGGTCTTGCTGGGAAACACGAAGACATCGGCCGCCGCATAGATGTCCGCCAGTTCCTCGCCGTGCTTTTGCCCCAGGAAGATCGCGTCGGGATAAGCCTCCTCCAGCGCGGCGCGCGCCGGGCCGTCGCCGACGATCACCTTGGTGCCGGGCAGGTCGAGGTCGAGGAACGCTTCGAGATTCTTCTCCACTGCGACCCGGCCGACCGAGAGGAACACCGGCGCGGGCAGGCAGAGATCGATGGCGCGGGGATGGAACAGGCTGGTGTCGACGCCGCGCGGCCACAGCACGACATTGGCAAAGCCGCGCTCACCGAGCTCGCGGGCCAGCGCCGGCGTGGCCGCCATCACGGCCCGGCTTGCCCCGTGGAAACGGCGCAGCGCCCGCCAGATCAGGGATTCCGGAACCGGCACCCGGGCGCGGACATATTCGGGGAAGCGGGTGTGGAAGCTGGTCGTGAACGGCAGCTTGCGCTGGCGGCAATAGCGGCGGACCATCAGGCCGATCGGCCCTTCCGTCGCAATATGGATGCTGTCGGGACGGGCTTCCGCGATCAGCTTCGCGATCTTCGCCGGCCGCGGCATCGCCAGCCGGACGTCGCGATAGCTCGGCATCGCGAAGGTGCGGAACGATTGCGGCGTCAGGAACGTGAACTCGACGCCGAGCCCCTTGGCGGCGTCAGCGAGCTTGGTCAGCGTCCGAACCACACCATTGACTTGCGGGTGCCAGGCGTCGGTCGCGACCAGGATGCGCATCAAGCGGCCCTTGCCGCCACCGGCGCGACCGGAACTGCCTTTTGCAGTTGATCCGCCCAGGTGATGATCTCGAAATGGCCGTCGTCATGCTCGACCAGCGCGGTGCAGCTCTCCACCCAATCGCCGCAGTTCATGTAGCGGATACCGCCCTCGTCGCGGATCACGGCGTAGTGGATATGGCCGCAGATCACGCCGTCGGCGTCGTGACGCCGCGCCTCGGCAGCGAGCGCCTGCTCGAACGCGCCGATATAGTTGACGGCATTCTTGACCTTCTGCTTGGCCCATTGCGACAGCGACCAGTAGGGCACACCGAACAGGCGGCGGAAGAAGTTGACGAAGCGATTCATCTGGATCGCGAAGTCGTAGGCCTTGTCGCCGAGATGGGCGAGCCAGCGCGCGTTCTGGACCACGAGGTCGAAGATGTCGCCGTGGATGACGAGATAGCGCTTGCCGTCCGCACCGGTGTGGACGGTGTTCTCGACCACGTCGATGCCGCCGAAATGCGTGCCGTAATAGTTGCGCAGGAATTCGTCGTGATTGCCGGGAATGTAGATGACCTTGGCGCCCTTGCGCGCCTTGCGCAAAAGCTTCTGGACCAGGTCGTTATGCGATTGCGGCCAGTGCCAGCTCGATTTCAGCGCCCAGCCGTCGACGATGTCGCCGACCAGATAGATCGTATCGGCGTCGTGGTAACGCAGGAAGTCCAGCAGAAGGTCGGCTTGTGAACCCCGGGCTCCGAGATGAACGTCGGAGATGAACAACGTGCGAAAGCGCCTTTCAGGGCTCTCGTCACTCACATCGTAACTTCCCATGCGACAGCCTGTAACAATGTCCCGTGACAGGGGGATGACCAATTGAACCTTTGAGGCACCCTCAGATACGAATCACGCCTCGCCTCGCTCCCCCCGCGAATATCAGTCGCATGCGACAATCAGGCGACATGGCGCCGCAATGGTTGCCCGCAAAAGCCCGGAAGCCCATGGCCTTATTGGTTAACGGGCGCGGCCGTCGCGCCGCGCAAAGCCCGCGTCAGTAAAATTTGTGGAAATGATGGATCGGCCCGTAGCCGTGGCCGACGCTGAAGCGGTCGGCGGCGGCGATCGCCGCGCTGATCCAGGCCTTGGCATTGCGCACCGCGCGCTCGAGGTCCTCGCCCCTGGCGAGGCCCGCTGCGACCGCCGAGGACAGCGAGCAGCCGGTGCCATGGGTATTTTTGGTGGCCACGCGGGGAGCCGCGAGCGCGATCGTCCCCGCTGAACTCACGAGATAGTCGATGCTCTCGGCGCCCTCCCCGTGCCCGCCCTTGATCAGGACCGCGCGACAACCGAGCGCGAGCAGGCGGTGCCCCTGGCTTTCGATCTCGGCCTCGCCGCGCGCGACCGGCGCGTCGAGCAGCGCGGCGGCCTCCGGCAGGTTGGGCGTGATCACCGAGGCCAGCGGCATCAGTTTCGTGCGCAACGCGTCCACGGCCTCCGAGGCCAGCAGGCGATCGCCGGAGGTCGCGACCATCACGGGATCGAGCACGACGTGCCGGGGCGCCCAGCGCGACAACGCGGCCGCGATCGCATCGATGCTGGCCGCCTGCGCCACCATGCCGATCTTCACCGCGCCGACGTCGAGATCGGAGAATACCGCGTCGATCTGCGCGGTGACGAACCCGGCGGGCACCGCGTGAATGCCGGTGACGCCTTTGGTGTTCTGCGCCGTCAAGGCCGTGATGGCGGAGGCGCCGTAGACGCCGAGCGCGGCAAAGGTCTTCAGGTCGGCCTGGATGCCGGCGCCGCCGCTCGAATCGGAGCCTGCGATGGTGAGCGCCACGGGTGTCGTCATCGCCGGATCCATTCGCTTGATACTAACATCGCCATGGCCTGTCCTAGCGCGACCAGGAAACGCCAGCAAGCCGGACCGGCCGCGGCAGCCGTGATTCCCGGCACCGACGCTCGCGCCGGCGAATCAGGTGGCGATTGGGCGCGGCATTGTCGAGCCGCAATCGTGCACAGGCTGCAAAACATAGCCTTGATGCGGCCTTGGCCCTTGGCGTTCACATCGATGAGTGAGACGTTGGTGCTGGAACCTTCCAGCGACACCAACGTTGCGGGCCGCCCCAGGCCCGGAACCCTCTCGGGTGGAATCATGTGGGCCTACTTCCAACGTCTGCTCGACTCGTCGATGTTTTCACCGCACGGCATCTGCCTGTTGTGGGAGCCCGAACTGATCTGGCTCCATGTCGTCTCCGACGCCCTCATCGCCGCTGCCTATTTCTCGATCCCGTTCGCGCTGACGATCCTCGTCACCAAGCGGCGCGATCTCCAGTTCGGCTGGCTCTACTGGGCGTTCGCGGTCTTCATCATGGCGTGCGGCCTGACCCATGTGCTGTCGATCTACACGCTCTGGGTCCCGATCTACGGTATCGAGGGCTTGGTCAAGGCGGCGACGGCGGTTGCCTCCGTCGTCACCGCCGGCGCGCTCTGGCCGCTGTTGCCGAAGATCCTGACGATCCCCTCTCCGTTCGAGCTCCGGCAGGTCCAGGCCGCGCTCGCAGAGGAGAAAATCAAGAGCCGGGATACAGCCCAGCTGCTCGGGCAGGTCCGTGAAGCCCAGCGCGCGCTGCGCGAGAGCATGACGCGCCTCTCCGCCGTCGTCGAGACCGCGGTCGACGGCGCCATCCTGTTCGACGCGCAAGCCCGCATTCTCCTGTTCAATCCGGCCTGCGAACGGTTGTTCGGCTATCGCGCCGACGAGGTCATGAATCTCGACATCGGCATGCTGATGTCCAACGCGGAGAGGCCCTCATCCACGGGTCATGCGCGGCGCTTCGCAACCGGGGAATCCGTCGGCCTGCGCAAGGACGGATCGACCTTTCCGATGAATCTGTCGGTGGGCCAGGCGTGGCAGGACGGCGATCTGATCTACGTCGGAATCGTCCACGATTTGACCGCGCGCAAGCTCACCGAGCAGCAGCTTCAGCAGGCGCAGAAGATGGAGACGGTCGGCCAGCTCTCAGGCGGCATCGCCCACGATTTCAACAATCTCCTGACCGTCATCATCGGCAACGCCGAACTTCTGAGCGAACAGCTCAGGGCCCGCCCCGACCTGCGGCGGTTTGCCGACGACATCTGCGAGTCGGGCGAACGAGGCGCCGAGCTGACGCAGAGACTGCTGGCGTTCAGCCGCCGCCAGCTGCTCCAGCCGCAGGAGATCGATTGCCGCGAGCTGCTGGAGTCCATGAACAAGCTGTTCAAGCGCACCCTGCGCGAGAACATCGAGATCAGGACGGCCTCCGGGCCCGGCAAGATCCAGGCCTTTGCGGACCGCGCCCAGCTCGAATCCGCCGTGCTGAACCTTGTGCTGAACGCGCAGGACGCGATGCCGGCCGGAGGGCATCTGACGCTGAGCACGGAGTTCGCTGCAATCGACGAGGACTACCGCGTGCTCCATCCGGAAGTGGCGGCCGGCAGCTATGCCCTGATCTCCGTCACCGACGACGGCGAAGGCATGACGCCGGAGGTCATCGAGCACGCGTTCGAGCCGTTCTTCACCACCAAGGAAGTCGGCAAGGGCTCGGGCCTCGGCCTCAGCATGGTCTATGGCTTCGCCAAGCAATCCGACGGCCATCTCTCGATCTATAGCGAGATAGGCCTGGGAACGACGGTCCGGATCTATTTGCCGCGCACCGGCGGCGGACAATCCCTGGCCGACGTGCTGGAGAGCGAGGTGGCCGCGCCGAGAGGGCACGAGACGATCCTGATCGCGGAGGACGATCCGTTTGTTCGCACCTCGGTCATTCAAAGGGTGGAGGCACTCGGCTATCGCGTCGTCGCCRCCGTCAACGGCAAGGAGGCCATGCAGCGGCTACGCACCGATCCCAACATCGACATGCTGTTCACCGACATCGTGATGCCGGGCGGCATGAGCGGCTGGGAGCTCGCCGACCATGCCCGGCGGCTTCGCCCCGGCCTGCCGGTCCTGTTCACCTCGGGCTACGCGCTGGAGACCCTGGTCGAGCAGGGTCGCGCGCATGCGCAAGCGATCGTCCTGACCAAGCCCTATCGCAAGGCCGAGCTCGCGCAGCGGCTCAGGGACGCATTTGCCGCTGCGGTGGCGACGTCGTAAGGCAGCGCGCAGGGCGGCTTATCCCGGCAGCCGGCAAGTTTGCTTGCTAAATCCAGCCGGTTTTGGCCTATTAGCCGCAGATTATGCCTTCGGAGTGACTGCAATGGTTCCCTTTTTCGTCCAGATCAAATGCAAGCTCGGCCAGTCCTACACGGTCGCCAACGCGCTCGCCGAAGCCGAGATCGCCTCCGAGATCTACTCCACGGCCGGCCATTACGACCTGCTGGTGAAGTTCTACGTCGACAAGGACACCGACATCGGCCACTTCATCAACGAGAAGGTGCAGGTGCTGCCCGGCATCCAGGACACCCTCACCATCATCACCTTCAAGGCGTTCGGCGCGAGCTAGCTACTCCGATTTGACGCGCTTGGGCGGCGGCGGCCCATCGACCGGCGGCAGCGACTTCAGGTAGGCCGCCATCGCGGCGCGATCCTCAGCCGTCAACCGCGCCAGATTCTTGATCACCGGCCGCATCGCGCCGGACGCGCTGTCGCCTTCGGGCATGTCGCCGGTTTCGAGGAAATCGGCGATGTCCTTCTCGCTCCACGTGCCGATGCCCTTTTGCGTGATGTTCGGCACCCAGCCCTCGCCTTCGGGATTGGGGCCGCCGGCAAACCGCTGCGCCGTGATGATGCCGCCGAGAAAATTGCGCGGGCTGTGGCATTCGGCGCAATGACCGAAGCCGTTGACGAGATAGGCGCCGCGATTCCATTGCGCCGAGCGCGTCGCATCCGGCACGAACGGGCTGGTGTTCATGAACAGCAATTTCCAGATGCCGACATTGCGGCGAATGTTGAAGGGAAAGGGGACGTCATGATCGCGCACCTTGCCCGCGACCGCGGGCAGCGTCTTCAGATAGGCGAAGAGATCGCGAACGTCGTCGACCTTCGCAAGATGGTATGAGGTGTAGGGAAACGCCGGGAAGTAATGCGTCTCCTGCGGCGAAACACCGTTCAGCACGGCATTGACGAAATCCGCCTCGCTCCAGCGCCCGATGCCGTCGGCGGCATCGGAAGAAATATTGGGCGCGTAGAACGTGCCGAATGGCGAGCCGAGCGGCAGGCCACCGCCGAGCCGAAGGCGATCGGGCTGGTTGGGCACGGCATGGCAGGACGAGCAGCCGCCGACGTTGAAGATTTCCTGTCCGTTGGCGAGATCAGGCGCACGGGGCGGCAGCGGCACGGCGAACGCAGCCGGTGCCGTCAGCCACCAATAGACGCCAAGGGCCGCGACAGCGACAAGCAGAGCGGCAAGAATTGTTCGTCGCAACATTGAGGCGTTCCATCGAGCTCGGGCGAACTTACGGATCATCCCGTACCCGCTCCAGCCACGAATAATTTAGATGGTGTGATCGGAATGCGGGAATAAACTCGGAAGCGCACTGTTTGCTAGTCGACAGCAATCAGATGTCAACAGGGAGAGACCCATGAACAAAGCCCTTTTTGCCACGCTGGCATTCGGAGCCGCCGTCGCGTTCGCAGGCTCGGCAAGTGCGGAGAAACTGAAGGCTGTGCTGGACGGCAAGTCCGAGGTGCCTGCCACCACCACCAGCGGCACCGGAACGGCCGATCTCAACTATGACGCCGCCACCAAGAAGCTTTCCTGGAAGGTCACCTATTCGGGCCTCTCCGGTCCCGCCACCGCCGCCCATTTCCACGGCCCTGCCGAGGCCGGCAAGAACGCCGGTGTCGCGGTCCCGATCCCCGGCGCAGCCAGCAGCCCGGTCGAGGGCTCGGCGACGCTCACCGACGCGCAGGCCGCCGATCTCCTGGCCGGCAAGCTCTACGTCAACATTCACACCGCGGCCAACCCGGGCGGCGAGATCCGCGGTCAGGTGACGAAGTAGGCTCTATAGCGACTTCGTCGGCGAAGGCCGGGCGCAGGAGGGAGCGTCCGGCCTTTTCGATTCCGGAAGCATCCACATTGCCGACGGACAAGCGGCAAAATACAGCGAGGTTTCGCGAGCGATGGATTGCCGGCTCGCGCCTTGCCAGCGTCGAGATTTCGGCCATAGACTTGGTGCACTGCTCAAGCTGAGCCGCAATCGACGGCTTCGCCGATCTCCAGGGTGCCCCGTGAGGCTCGTTTCCAGCGTTCTCGATCATCCCAATGACGTCAGGATCAAGCGACGCGCTCGCGCGCTATTGCAAGTTCTCACCGGCGTTGTCGTTGCCGCAGCGGTTCTTTCATTCTCCGGATCGGCCGTCGCGCAAACCGACATGGAAAAGCAGGCGCAATGCGAGCTGTCCGCAATCCGCGATACGAGATCGGCGCTTGCCGTCCAGTACATCCGTTCGGCCTGCAACTGGCTCGTGGTCAATGGCGATTCCCTGTTGAACGCATCGAGCAAGGGCTATTACGTCTGCCTCGTGCGGCAGCTCTCGGGCGCCCAGAGCAACGAGGCCGCCGCGGCAATCATGTCGGCATGTCGCGCGTCCAATCCGCTTTGACCTCAGCGGCGTCGGCATGATGTCCCTGCCACATGCTCACATCCGCCCCCGCTAGGCCCCGCTCAGCGCGTAGGTCAGGTCCGCGATCAGGTCCGACGGGTTTTCGATGCCRATCGACAGCCGGATCGTGGAATCCAGAACGCCGATTTTTTGGCGGATGTCGGCCGGAACGCCGGAATGGGTCATCGTCGCCGGCAGGCTGGCAAGCGACTCGGTTCCGCCGAGGCTCACCGCGAGCTTGAAGATTTGCAGCGCATTGAGGAATTTGACCGCGGCCGCCTTGCCGCCGGCGATGTCGAACGAGAACGTCGACCCCGCGCCGACGCATTGCCTCGCGAACACGCGTCCGGCCGGCGAGGCGCCTTCGTGATGGCCGAGATAGTGGACCTTCGCCACCTTGGCGTGATCGCGCAGGAAATCGGCCACGAGGCGCGCATTGTTATCGGCTTTCTCCATGCGGAGGCTCAGCGTCTCCAGCGACCGGTTGATCATCCAGCAGGAATGCGGATCGAGCTGGGTGCCGATGGCGCCCCGCAGCGCCTTGATGCCCTTCATGATCGCCTTGGTGCCGAGCGCCGCGCCCGCGATCAGGTCGGAATGGCCGCCGACATATTTGGTCAGCGAGTACAGCGAGAGGTCCGCGCCATGCTCGATCGGCCGCTGAAACACCGGCCCGAGCAGCGTATTGTCGCAGGCGATGATCGGCGTGTGTCCCTGGGCCTTTCCGATCGCGTCGGCGATGCTGCGGATCATCGCGATGTCGACCAGGCCGTTGGTCGGATTGGCCGGGGTTTCGATCAGGATCATCGCAACCCGGCCCTTGCGCATGGCCTCCTCCGAAGCCTGCTTCACCGCCGCCTCGTCGATCCCGTCGGCGAAGCCGACGGCGCCGACCGAGAGACGCGAGAGCGTGTTCGTCAGCAGGGTTTCGGTCCCGCCATAGAGCGGTTGGGAGTGCAGAATGACGTCGCCGGGGCGGATGAAAGCGAGGATCGTCGTCGCGATGGCCGCCATGCCGGATGAGAACAGCGCACAGCTCTCGGTGCGCTCATAGACGGCGAGCCTGTCCTCGACGATTTCGCTGTTGGGGTGGTTGAAGCGCGAATAGACCAGGCCCGCGCCCATGCCTTCCGGCGGCTCGCGCCGGCCGGCGACGAAATCGAAGAAGTCCTGCCCGTCATCGGCCGTCTTGAACACGAACGTCGAGGTCAGGAAGACCGGCGGCTTGATGGCGCCTTCCGACAGCTGCGGATCATAGCCATAGGTCAGCATCAGCGTTTCGGGATGCAGCATATGGTTGCCAATGTGGGTCTTCGACGGAAACGGTTTGACCATGGCCTGCCTCGCTGTCTTGATTCAGATCCTCGCCGCGCGTTGGAACTCCGTGGAGTGAGGCGGTCAGGAGCGAGATGCGCCGGCATCCAGCAGGTCGAATCAACGCCGCCGCGGCTTGAGCGAAGATAACCACTCCGACAGCGATCCGTCAGGCCTTGCGAACAGAATTTTCTGCCGCGCTGCGCGCGCCGACTCTGCGGCTGGTCATGAGTCCCGTAGCCCGGATGGAGCGCAGCGCAATCCGGGGC
>NZ_JBFULT010000265.1:0-10223 GCF_054049755.1 Bradyrhizobium sp. P5_C11_2 | reverse complement strand
ACATTGACGGTGTGCGGCGGACTGCCTCCACATCGTCGTTGCGAGGAGCCCTTGCGACGAAGCAATCCAGCCTGTCTCCGCGAAACGATTCTGGATTGCTTCGCTGCGCTCGCAATGACCGAGAGGTCGCGCGAGCAACGCCATCATCGGCCAAACCCGGCGCCGGGACTTTGAGCGAGCGCAAAGTCATCTCCCCATAAACGGGTAGTCCAATGCCATCCGGGACCTGCCGCGACTTGCGCGGCATGAATTTACGAATGGGTAAGACATGAGGACTGATCTCGCAGCGAGCTACGGCGAGGAACGTCTGCCGCGCTACACGAGCTATCCGACCGCGCCGCATTTCTCGCCGGCGATCGGCCCCGAGGCTTACGCCGGGTGGCTGGCCGAGCTTGCTGCCGGCACCAGCGCCTCGCTCTATCTGCACGTGCCGTTCTGTCGCGAGATGTGCTGGTATTGCGGCTGTCATACCCAGATCGTCCGCCGCGACGAGCTCATCGCGGCCTATCAGCGGACGCTGCGCAGCGAGATCGCGCAGGTGTCTGAGACCATCGGTCGCCGCATCAAGGTCGAGCACATCCATTTTGGCGGCGGTACGCCGACGATTATGGCGCCGGAGGCTTTTGCCGAGTTGATGGCGGCGATTCGCCGCGCGTTCTTCGTGCTGCCTTCCGCGGAGATCGCGATCGAGATCGACCCGCGGACGCTGACCGCCGGCATGGTCGAGGCCATGCGGCTCTCCGGTGTCAACCGCGCGAGCCTCGGGGTGCAGAGCTTCGATCCCGTCGTGCAACGTGCGATCAACCGGGTGCAGAGTTTCGAGCAGACGGCCTCCGTCGTCGGCATGCTCAGGGGCGCCGGCATCAAGGGGATCAACTTTGACCTCATCTACGGCCTGCCGCACCAGACTGTCGCTTCCTGTCTTGACACCGTGCGGCGCGCCCTCGCGCTCGCGCCCGACCGTTTCTCGGTGTTCGGCTATGCGCACGTGCCGAGCTTCAAGAAGCACCAGCGCATGATCGGCAAGGGTTTCCTGCCCGACAGCCTGGCGCGCCACGACCAGGCCTGTGCGATCGCCAACGCGCTGAAGGAGGCCGGCTATGTGCAGATCGGGCTCGACCATTTCGCGCGGCCCGACGATTCCATGGCCGTGGCCTACGAGGAGCGGACGCTGCGGCGCAATTTTCAGGGATACACGACCGACAACAGCGCGGTCCTGCTCGGCTTCGGCGCCAGCGCGATCGGGCATCTGCCGCAGGGCTATGTCCAGAACGAGGTGCAGACCGGCGCCTATGCGCAAAACGTCGCTGCCGGCCGCCTGGCCACGGCGAAGGGCTATGGGCTCACCGACGACGACCGGCTGCGCGCCGACATCATCGAACGCATCATGTGCGAGTTCGGCGCCGATCTCGGCGACATCTGCGCGCGACACGGCGCAGAGCCCGAGGCGATGCTGACATCGGCACCACGGCTGAAGGCGCTGATCTCCGACGGCGTCGTCAAGCTCGACGGCGACCGGATCGCGGTGGCCAAGGACTCCCGCTTCCTGGTGCGCAGCGTTGCAGCCGCGTTCGATGCGCATCTCGACGGCGCGAAGCAGCTGCACAGCCGCGCGGTGTAGTTTCTCTCCGTCATTCCGGGCTCGCGCCAAGAGGCGCGCCCCGGAATGACGGAGAGGATTTTGCGCCAGCTTGCGCTTCGACAAAGAGGTCACCGCTCGCTCCGCTACCGTCTGATCGGAACGGAGTTATCCATGCCTTTCCGATCCGACGATCTGGTCGATGACATCATGCGCACGGCGCCGCATACGATCCGCGTGTTTCTCGCCTTCCGGATGGCCTGCGTCGGTTGTCCGATCGCAACCTTCCACACGGTGGACGATGCCTGCCGCGAGCATGGCATCGACCRCGACAAGTTCCTCGCCGCGCTGTGCGATTGCGTGCCGGCATGAGGGGGTTGGAATTCGCGCTGGGCGCGCGGATTCCCGGGTGAGGGAGAGTTTTCGCCGTAAGCGGAAGCGCCCCTCACCCTATCGTCTGAGGCGGAGGAGGCGCGGCAAGACGGCCTTCACGCCGCGCCGCGGTCCGGGTTCTGCTCCGTCAGCACGACGATCTTGTGCGGCTCACGCAGGATGATGCGCTGGCGGCCGCTCTCGACGAGTCCCTGCTGCTCCCAGCTGCTCAGGATGCGGCTCACGGTGTGCAACGTCGTGCCGGTCATCTGCGCGATGTCCTGGCGGCTGATCGGGAAGTCGATCTCGATGCCCTGATCGAGCTTCTTGCCGGATTGTTTGGCGAGCCGCAGCAGCGCATGCGCGACACGCTGCTCGACCTGTTGGGTCGACATTTCCAGGATGCGGGTGTGGCTCTCCTGGAGCCGCGCCCCGACGGTCTGAAGCGTGTTGGTGGCGAGCGCCGGAAATCGATCGGCCAGCCGCGGCCAGGCGGCGGTCGGCCAGATCAGGACGACGCTGTCGTCGACGGCGGTCGCGGTCGCCGGGTACTGCGCAAGGYCGATCGCCATCGCGAGCCCGAAGGTCTCGCCGGGCGCGACATAGCGCACCACGATCTGCTCGCCGGTCGGCGTGGTCTTGGCCGCGCGGACATGGCCGTGCAGCAGCAGGAAGAACGACTGCGCGTCCGCGCCCTGCTCGAAGATCGCGCTGTTCTTCGGATAACGCACCGAGCGGGCCTCGCGCAGGATCTCCTCGCGGTCTTCCGGCTTGATCTCCGCAAACAGCGGCAAATGCGCAACCAGCGATGTGTCGACCTTGGCCATTCTGCTCTGCCTCCCTGGCGCAGCGCTCGGGAGTGTGATGGCACCTGCAATCGTCCGGCAGTTTGCGATAGCGCAAAGCGGGCCGGCCGGACGGCAGTATTTTTCCATGTAACGGTCCGATTTCACTGGAGTGCCCCATGGCTGGTGCCCGATCCCGCAATTTTGAGGGCTGGCCGCTGTTTGCGAACAGCTTTCGGCCCTTCTTCCTGCTGGCCGCGATCCAGGCCGCGCTCTCGATCCTGGCCTGGCTGCCGACGTTCTATGGCGAACTGTCGGTGACATCGGCTTTTGCGCCGCGCGACTGGCACGTCCACGAGATGCTCTATGGCTTCCTGCCGGCGGTGATCACGGGATTTCTGTTCACGGCGATCCCGAACTGGACCGGCCGGCTGCCGATCCAGGGCACGTCGCTCGGGGCGCTGCTGATGGTCTGGCTCGCCGGGCGCGTCGCGGTGACCCTGTCTGCCGACATCGGCTGGGCGTTTGCGCTTGCCGTCGATGCTGCCTTCCTGGCGCTGGTCGTCGCCGCCGCAACCCGCGAGATCATCGCGGGCGGCAACTGGCGCAATCTGCCCGTGGTGGTGCTTGTGCTGGTGCTGCTCGCCGGCAATGTCGCCTTTCATCTGGAGGCGCATGATGACGGCGCTGCCGATGTCAGCATCCGCGTCGGCATCGGCGTGGTCGTGCTGCTGATCGCGCTGATCGGCGGCCGCATCATTCCGAGCTTCACCCGCAACTGGCTGGTCRAGTTCAATCCAGGCCGCCTGCCGGTGCCGTTCGGACGTTTTGACGGCGCGGTGATCGCATGCAGCGCGCTGGCGCTCATCTCATGGATCGCAGCGCCGCTGAATGTGGTCACCGGTGTCGCGATGGCGCTTGTCGGCGCGCTGCATCTGGTGCGGTTTTCGCGCTGGGCCGGCGACCGCACTGCGGGCGAACGGCTGCTCCTGATCCTCCACGTCGGCTATGCCTTCGTGCCGCTCGGCTTCCTATTGCATGCCCTGGCCGTCTTCGGCGCCCTGCCGCCGAGTGCCGGCATTCACGCCTGGATGGCGGGCGCGGCCGGCATCATGACGCTCGCGGTGATGACGCGTGCGAGCCTCGGCCATACCGGACAGGCATTGACGGCCTCGCCCGCGACGCAAGCCATCTACCTTGCGATCATCGTCGCGGCGCTGGCGCGCGTCGCTGCGGTGGTGTGTCCGGGGCAAAGCGATGTGCTGCTGCATGTTGCGGCCCTCGGCTGGGTCGCCGCGTTCCTCGGCTTTGCGATTGCCTTCGGCCCGCTGCTCGCCGGCAGCCACCGGCGCGCTCTCGCCACGATGGGCGCGGCAGCGCCGGCGCGCTAGGCCGCGGCTGACTTCTCCAGCGGCCGCGTGCCCTTGCGCCATTCGGTGATGGTGCAGCCGAAGCGGCCTCGGAACCAGCGCGCCATGGCGCTTTGCGCGGAGAAGCCGAGCTGCACGGCGATATCCGCCAGCGGCCGGCCGGGGTCGTCGATCAGCTGGGTCACGAGATCGGCGCGCTGGGCGTCGAGGATCGCCGAGAAGCTGGTGCCTGATGCGGCGAGGTGGCGGTGGATGGTGCGGCGGGTGCAGGCGAGATGCTCGGCCACCCGCTCGACGGTGCAGTCGCCGCTTGCGAGCAGGATGCGCACGACCTCGTCGACCTTCTCCTCCCAGCTTGCCGGCCGGGTCTCGATCGCCTCGATCCGCTTGCGCAGATAGCTCGCGATCAGGGGATGTGCGCTCGGGATCCGGCGCTCCATGTCGTGCGCCGACAACAGGATCGCATCGTCTTCCGCGTTGAAGGTCACACGGCAGCCGTAGAACTCGCGGTAGCGCTTGCGGTCGTGCGGCGGCGGATAATGCAGGTGCACCTCCTGTGGCCGCCAGTCCTGGCCGAACAGCGACTGGATGATGCGGTGGACGCTGCCGAGCGCCATGTCGATCGACTGGCGCGGCGCGGTCGGCTGCCGCCCGCGCAGATGCAGCGTGACGGTCACGGTCTGCTTGCTGCGCGCGACGTCGAGCCGCATGCCGTCGTGATGGATATGGATGAAGCGCGAGAACGCCTCGATCGCCTCGCCGACGGTGGCCTGTTCGCGCACGATCAGGCCGACTGCGCCGAAATTGGTCAGGCCGCCGCGCTCGGCGAGCCTCAAGCCGAAATCCTCGGCACCGGAAGCCTCTGCCGACAATTCCAGCAGGCGGCGAAGGCCTGTGACGGCAATGGGCGTATCGGGCTTGTCGAGGCAGGCCAGCGGCAGCCTGACCTTGCGCATCATCTGTTTGGGGTCGAGCCCGACCGACCGGGCGACCTCCGGATAATAGCTCAAGCCTGCGCTGCGAATGAGGTCGGTCATGCGAACCGTTCCTGCCAGCCATTCCCGCAGATGTCCCGAAATGTAAAGTTTCTGTCCCGATCCGTCAAATCCGGGAACAGCGCGGAACATACATAAGGAGAACCGAAGCACGGGCGTGAATGCCGTGCTCATGACGGCGCGGCTGGGCGATGAGGCCCGCTTCCGTCTCGGATCATTTGACCAAGACATTGCTGGATCGGGATTATGCCGGGGAACATGCTTTCCAAGGGTGAGGTATTCGTCATCGATACTGACGCCGCCTCCCGCGAACAACTTTCAACGGCGCTTCAACAGCGCGCCTATGACGTGATCTGCTTCGCCGACGGTGCGTCTCTACTGTCGGAAGCAAAGGCGCGGATGCCGGCCTGCGTGCTGCTGGAGATGCCGCCCGATCGCTCCGGCCTCGACGTGCTCAAGCGGCTGCGCGAGGAAAACTGCATGGCGCCGGTGCTGGTGACCTCGGCCAACGGCAGCATCGCCATGGCGGTCGACGCCATCAAGAGCGGCGCGGCCGATTTCATCGAAAAGCCGTTCCGCACCCGTGACATCGTCGACCGGATCGATGCCGCGATCGACGAGTTCGCGCAGCCCGGTTCGAACCGGCAGCGCTGGCTGCCCGGCTGCGAACCCCTGACCGGGCGCGAAGGCGACGTGCTCGAGCATCTCGCCGCCGGCCTGACCAACAAGGAGATCGCCCGGCGCATGCATCTGAGTGCACGGACGGTCGAGGGCTACCGTGCCGGCATTCTGAAGAAGGCCGGCGCCAAGAACGTGACCGACCTGCTTCGGCGCATCTTCGGCCAGGGTTCGCCCGGCCCGGTCTGAGGCAGATCCGCCGCGGCGCGCCGATGCGTTCCGCGGCCTTGGTACCGCCGCAGCGGTGCCCCACGGAAACCCCAATCGAACCAGTTCCTTCGCTGCCGCGTCCAACCATGTTGGCGAGGCATTTTGATCGCGCGTCCGGCTGGCGGCGCGGCGATATCGGCAGGAGGGACTTTATGCGCATCACCGCAAGATGTTTGGCAACGACGAGCCTGGTTCTGGTGACCATGGCGGCGGCATCACCGTCATGGGCCGCTGATCTCGACGCCAATTCGGCGATCGACACCGTCACGGTTTATCCGGACGGCGCCACCGTCACCCGTATCATCACGGTCGACTTGCCGCCCGGCGACTCGACGCTGGTTGCCAAGGATTTTCCGCTTGGTCTCGATAGCTCCTCCATCCGGGTGGAGGGTGAGGGGAGCGCAAAGCTCACCATCGGCACGATCGACGCGCGAACGCCGCGCGCGGCGCCGGTCAACCTGCCCGAGCTGGAGAAGCGCATCCAGGCTCTGAACGACCAGCGCGCCGACCTGGGAGACGCGATCGACGCGCTGAATGCGCGACGAAAATTTGCGGAGCGCTTTGCAGAAGCCTCTCCCGCTGGGATCGGCGACAAAGGAGAGGCGAGGCCGGTCGCCGAATGGCGCGCGGCCTTCGCAGCAGTCGGTGAGGAGGTCGCTGCCGCGAACACCGCCGTCCGCGATGCGACGCGCAAGGTGCGCGAGATCGATCGGCAGATTGCCGAGCTTGAAGCCGAGCGCAAGGCTAAGCCGACGACAAAGCTCGAGGTGCGTATGGACGTTGTCGCGCCCGCCGCGACCAAGGCGACGTTGCGGGTGACTTACAATGTGCGCAACGCGCGCTGGCTGCCGCTCTACGACGCCCGGCTCGACACCGGCGCCAAGGACCGCAAGCCGCAGCTGGAGCTGGTCCGCCGCGCCGAGATCACGCAATCGACCGGCGAGGACTGGTCGAACGTCACGCTGGGCGTCTCCACCGTCCGCATCGGCCGCGGCGGTAGCGCGCCGGAGCTGAACACGCTGGCTGTGAGGTATCCGCAACTGCCGAAGCCGCTGGCATTGGGCGCGGCGTCGGACATGGCGATGCCCGCGCAGCCGATGACGCGGCAGGCGCAATCTCCGGCGATGGCGAAAGCGGCGGAGCCCGAGCTGCGTGAGCGCGCGGACGAACAGCAGGCCAACGCCGAGATCGGCGATTTCCAGGCCGTGTATCAGATCAGCGGCCGCGTCAGTCTCGGCGCCAATGAGGGCGCCAAGAGCCTGCTCATCTCCTCCATGACGGTGACGCCCGACCTCGCCATCCGCGCCGCCCCGGTCGTGGATCCAACTGCTTACCTCGAGGCGTCATTCAAGCTTGCCGAGGATACCAATCTGCTGCCCGGTAAGGTCGCGATCTTCCGCGACGGCACGTTCGTCGGTCGCAGCAAATTCTCGACCGCCGCGCGGAACGACGCGATCCGGCTTGGCTTCGGTGCCGACGACAAGATCAAGATCGAGCGCACCGTCATCAGGCAGAACGAAGGCACGGCCGGCGTGATCGCGTCCTCCAAGACCGACACGCGTTCGTTCCGCACCGTCGTTCGCAACGGGCACGACTTCCCGATCCGCATCGCGCTCGAGGATCAGCTTCCGGTCAGCGAGAACGAGGATATTGGCGTCGAGATGCTGTCCTCGACCACGCCGCCCACGACCACCAATCTGCGCGACAAGCGCGGCGTGCTGGAATGGGCGTTCGACGCAAAACCCGGCGAGATCAAGGAGATCAAGTTCTCCTGGCGCATCCGCTGGCCGAAGGACAAGAGCATGGTGATCGTGCCGGCGGGTTGAAGTTTAGTCGCCGCGAAGGAAAGTGCGCTCCCTCTCCCGCTTGCGGGACAGGGCTGGGGTGAGGGCTCTCTCCACACCGGGACACTCCCCGTGTGGAGAGAGCCCCACCCGGCGCTTCGCGCCGACCTCCCCCGCAAGCGGGAGAGGTGCAGCCAGTCTGCGGCTACATCGATCGCCCCAAAGTCACTACACTCTAGAGAATTGGCCGCGGCGGCAGTTCGGCTTGCCCCGCCGCCCGCATCGATTGCGGCAGCACGTAAGGCACGCCGTCGTCGGTCTGGTGGACGACGGCGTCGATCTCGAAGATGTCGCGGATGGTCTCGCGTGTGACGACCTCAGTGCGCGGGCCGTCGGCGGCGAGACGGCCGCCGTTCAGCACGACGAGCCGGTCCGCAAAGCGGATCGCAAGATTGAGGTCGTGCAGGATCGCGATCACAGCGGTGCCACCGGCCGCGCGGCGGCGGGCGGCTTCGACCAGGTCGATCTGGTGGCGCAGATCGAGGCTCGAGGTCGGCTCGTCCAGCAGCAGCAGTCCCGGTCCGTGCTCGGCCTCGCCGCAGGCGAGCTGCACCAGCACGCGGGCGAAATGAGTACGCTGCTGTTCGCCGCCGGATAGCGTCGGCAATTGCCGTTCGCGAAAATGCGCAAGGCCAACCTCGTCCAGCGCGGCGTCGACAAGCGGGCCTGCATCGCGAAGGCTGCGATCGCCCGCGCCCATCAGCACGATTTCCTCGACGGTGAAGGGAAAGCTGACATTGATGTGCTGGGACAGCATCGCGCGGCGCGCGGCGAGTTCGCGCGGCGTGAAGCTGCGGATGTCGCGCTGCTTCAGCCGCACCTCTCCCTCGCTCGGGCGGAGATCGCCGGACAGCAGCCGCAGCAGCGTCGATTTGCCGGCGCCGTTCGGGCCGATGATGGCGACCATCTCGCCGGCTGTGACAGCAAGGCCGACGCCATCGAGCAACGTCGCGCGGCCGGCGCGTTTGCTTAAAGCCCGCGCTTCGATCACGGCGCTCATAGCGAGCCGAGCCCGCGCTGCCGCAGCAGGATCCCCAGGAAGAACGGCGCGCCGACCGCGGCGGTCAAGATCCCGATCGGCATCTCCGCCGGCGCCACGATGGTGCGCGCCAGTGTGTCGGCGCCAACCATCAGGATGGCGCCGAGCAGCACCGAGGCCGGCAGCAGCAGGCGATGCGTCGGTCCGATGACGAGGCGCAACAGATGCGGCACGACGATGCCGGCGAAGCCGATGACGCCGCTGATCGACACCGCGACCCCGGTCATCGCAGAGACCATGACGATCGAGATCCGCTTCAGGCGTTCGACGTCGACGCCGCCGTGAAAGGCGTCGGCTTCACCGAGTACCAGCAGATCGAGGCCGCGCGCGATAAAGGCGCAGGCCGCAAGCCCGAGTACGAGAACCGGCGCGAGTAACGCCGCTTTGCTCCAGGTCGAACCGCTCATCGAGCCGAGCAGCCAAAACGTAATGTCGCGGAGCTGGCGGTCGTCGGCGATGAACACGAGCAGGCCGATGCCGGCATTGGCGATGGCGGTGATGGCGACACCGGCGAGCAGGAAGATCGCGATCGAGGTTCGCCCGGCACGGCTGGAGATGCCGTAGAGAATCGCGGTCGCCGTCAGCGATCCGGCGAAAGCCGCGAGCGGCAACAGCTCGGTCTGGAGGAAGTGCAGCGTCTGGCCGAAGCGCGAATCGGTGAAGACGATCGCGCTTGCGGCCGCGAGCGCGCCGCCGCTGGAGATGCCGACGAGTGCGGGGTCGGCAAGGGAATTGCGAAACAGCCCCTGCATGATCGCGCCGGCGGCTGCCAGCAGGCCGCCGACCATCGCGGTCGCCGCGATCCGCGGAATGCGGATCGACCACAACACGAGCTGGTCGCGGGCCGTCACTGCATTCGCGGCGCCGTCCGAGACAAGCCCCAACGCGGCGGGCAATCGTGAGAGCGGAATGCCGGCTGCGCCGACGGTGAGCGCAATGATCGCGGTCGCTGCGAGCGCCGCAAGGAGCACCGGAATTGCGATCGATGCGGAGCGCCGCCCTGCGCCGGCGCGTCGCCGCGCGTCCGTCCCGATCGCCACGCTCATTGCCGGCAATTCGCCGCCGACAAGGCCGACGTGAATGCGCCGCCGCCCCCGTCGGCCAATGCCGGATAGAGCTTAACGGACAGATCTCGCGCTGCTGCGGCCGTGCGCGGTCCAAAGCCGAGCAGGTAAAGCCCGTCCATGGTGATAAAGCCCTTGTTGGCTGCGACGGGCGTCAGCGCAAAGCCGGGATGGGTGTAGATCGCGTCGGCCTGGAGCGTGTCCTTGCTTCGCTCGATCGACAGAACGACGTCGGGTTTGGCCGCCACGATCGCCTCGTCGCCGATGTTCTTGTAGCCATCGTAGTC
>NZ_JBFULT010000264.1:0-10223 GCF_054049755.1 Bradyrhizobium sp. P5_C11_2 | reverse complement strand
CCGCAAGCGCCGCTCGCTGTTCTTCAAGAAGATGCAGATCGTGCGCGGCTGCGACGCCAAGCGCAACGTGCTGGTCTACATGGTCTATTCGGACAGGCTGATCGAGGGCTCGCCGAAGAACTCGACCTCGACGGTGCCGATCATGCCGTGGGGACCGGCTGACGCAAACGTGCAGAAATGCGGCGAGTTCTTCACTCAGTGATGACCGCGCGGCTGACGCGCGGTTTGGCGAGATGCGAGCCGGTCAGCCGCACGAACGCCTGCGGCGCGGCCTCGTAGCCGCGGCCCGATTGCTGCGCCATTTCGCCAGGTGAGGTGGCGCGGCTGCGAATGGGTCGTTGATGTCCGCGGTCCGTCCCTTGGTCCGCGTCGCGCGCCGTTGCGCGATCTCCCGCCACCATGATGGCCATCCCTCACATGAACGCGCCCGGTAGTGATCCGGGCTTCTCGGTTTCGATGGCTTGGGTCGCGGCCGACGCGCCCTCGGTTCGACAGGACCAGCCTCGTTTGGCTCTCTTCAGCAGAAAAACGTAAAATGCATGTGAAGTGTGGAAGGCACGAATGTGACCGCGTGCTCTCTACACTGCGTCTTCGACCCCAAACGAAGCTTGCCAGACCGGTTTGAGCAGCGGCGCGACCCATCTGAAATGATTGGGGTTTTCCGCCGAATGTGTCGTCGCGCCGGACGGGACGAAACAATTCTCACGAAGACGAAACCATTTTCCGCTTTTGGCGCATCACGCGCGAAACCGCCCATGGTTATCAGCTTCACAACGACGACGGCGCCATCGCCGGCACGGAACCTGGAGACACGTCCATGCGCACGCTCAGCTTCATCCTCGCTTTCGGCTTCGTGCTCGCCGGTTCCTCATTCGCAGGCGCGCCCGACGGCAATCTGCCGGGTATCGGCACCTTCCAGTACAACGGCTCGCCGGTCACCACGGCGGCGCCGCAGTCGATCGTGGTCGCCGCGCGCTTCTGATCGCCAACAAGAAAATCAGCCGTTAAAGGCCATCATGAATCTTCGCATTTGCGCCGCAGCGCTCATTTCCCTTCTGACCATCGGTTCCGTCCAGGCGCAGGTGCGCTCTCCCTCCAGATTACCCGATCCCCGCACCGAGTTCGTGCGGCAGTGCGCGCCGCGCATGCTCGGGCGCTGGGAGCATCCGGAGGAGGTCTGCGGCTGTCTGCATGATCATGCCGCCGCCGTCGTCGAGGACCGCGACCTGCGCGAAGCGCTGCTGCGCGGTATCAGCGAGACCGGCGTGCCGACGATCGAGACCGACTGGGTGCCGGCGGCCAAGCAGAACGAGATCGGCCCGACCTTCACCAAGATCGCCAAGCCGACCTTGCAGTGCATGTTCGATCCGGCGAAATAACCTCTAATCCCCTTACTTCGACTTCGGCCCGTACCGCGGCACGCAGGCGCTGGTTCGCGCCACGCCCTTGTCGGTCATCTTCGCGCCACGCACTTCCTTGACCTGCCCGGCGGGGCAAGTTCCGTCATCCACCAACACACGCTGGCCGAGCTTGAGATCGGCGATGTCCTGTTCGCGCCCGACGGTGGCTGCGTGAGCCGCCGTGGCGAGCACGGTGGAGATCAGGAGCGAGAGGCAAGTCGCACGGCGCAGCAGCATGGTGTGAGGTCCCGGCATCGATGCCGCAATGTAGGGAGCGGTACGCGATTCTGACAGCAAAGAAGCTCGGTCACGCCCGCCGGATCGATTTGCCCTTCGGGCGCAAGGCGGCGCGCGATTCCCGCGCAAGCCGTTCGGCGGAAGCCACGAGCTGCGGAACCGCGTGCCCGGAAAATCCCAGGACGAATCCGGGCAGGGGACGCGCCCGCGCGTAGGTGTCGGCCAGCAGCCAGCCTTCCGCGCCGGCCGCCTGCTTTGCTTCTGCCGCAACCGCAGGGGCAACCGAAGGATCGAACCGCGCGACCAGATGCAGCCCCTGCGACGGCACCGGCACCGACAGCGCGCCATCGGAAGCCGCTTCCAGCGTCGTGGCCAGCGCGTCGCGCGCCTCGCGATAGAGTTTCCGCACGCGCTTGAGGTTCGCAGCGAACGCGCCGGAATTGAGCATGTCGGCAACGGCGCCTTCCATCAGCGTGCCGGGAAAGCGGTCGAGTGCGGCACGCGCGGCGGTCACGTCCGCGATCAGGCGCTCGGGCAGGGCGCAATAGCCGATGCGCAAGCCCGGAAACAGCGTCTTGGCAAACGTGCCCATGTAGATCACGCGCTGGAGGCGATCGATGCCGGCGAGCGACATCAGCGGCGCGCCGTCATAGCGGAACTCGCTGTCGTAATCGTCCTCGAACACGAAGGCGCCGGCCGCCTTGGCCCAGTCCAGCAGCTCGAGCCGCCGCGGCATCGACATCTGCACGCCCAGCGGAAACTGGTGCGACGGCGTTACATAGGCCGCGCGCGCAGATGGCGCGGCCGCGCGACCCTTGGCGATGTGCAGGCCGTTTGCGTCGACGGGAATCGGGATGGTGCGATAGCYRCATTGTGCGATGGTCCTGCGCGCGATCGGATAGCCGGGATCCTCACACCAGACCTGGTCGTTCGCCTTCAGGATCGTGCCGAGCACGATGCGCAGGGTGTGCAGCGTGCCGGAGGTGAGCATGATCTGGTCGGGGTCGCAGCGCAGCCCCCGCGCCGACAGCAGGTGATCGGCGATCGCGACGCGCAGCTCGCGGCTGCCGCGCGGGTCGCCGTAGTGCAKATGCTCGGCGCCGAAGGCGCGCATGCGGCGGCCGACGAAGGCGCGGAAGCGCTGCACCGCGCGCTCGTCGATATGGGTGCAGCCGAGCGAGAGCACGCCCTGCCGCGGCGCTTCGACCACGGCTTTCGGCTTTTTTGACAGAGCGGATCGGGCCGGGATGCGCGCGGCGACGAAGGTGCCGGAGCCGACGGTCGCCTGCGCAAAGCCGTCGGCGATCAGGCGCTCATAGGCGGAGACGACGGCGTTGCGGCGAAATCCCGTCTGCTTGGCCAGTGTCCGCGACGGCGGCAGCGGCTCGCCGGGCTTCACCAGGCCGCCGACGATCATCTCGCACAGCGCCTGGTAAAGCCGGTGCGCCGCCGAGGCCCCGGCCGTGATGTGGGGCCCGGTGAGGTCGAGCGGCAGCTCGGGCTTTGCCGGCGAAGGGAATTTGGCCGGCGCGGGCGCAAAATTGGTCGGAATCTTTTGCATGGAATTGGCACTATCGCAGACCAAATCCGCCGCTACAACTGGTCTGGAATTCTTCCAATCCCGACAGGAGCGGCCGTGAGCCAAGCTGAGACCCTCAATTCCTATCCGACGTCCGCGCGCAACCAGGTGAAGCGCCGTCACGACCGCGGCTTCTACGATCACGACACGGTTCATCGCATCCTGGACGCCTCGATGCTCTGCCACGTCTCCTATGTCATCGACGGCCAGCCCTATTGCACGCCGACCTTCTTCTGGCGCGAGGGGACCAGGCTTTACTGGCACGGCTCGAGCGCCAGCCGCATGCTGCGCAACCAGACCAAGGGCGAGCGGGTGTGCCTGACGGTCGCCCATCTCGACAGTCTGGTGCTGGCGCGCTGCGGCTTCAATCACTCCGCCGATTACCGCGCCGTGATGGCGTTCGGCACGGCCTATCTCGTCACCGAACCCGAGGAGAAGGAGCGCGCGGTGGTCGCCATGGTCGACCGCTTTTTCCCGGATCGCACCGCAAGCCTGCGCCAGAGCAATACGCAGGAGATCAAGGCGACCTCCTTCATTGCGATGGAGATCGAGGAAGCCTCGGCAAAGGTCCGCGCCAAGGGGGTTGCGGATGACGATGAAGACTATGCGTTGCCGATCTATGCCGAACGCATTCCCGTGCGCACCGTGCTCGGCGCGCCGGAGCCGTGTCCGCGCCTGCTCGACGGCGTGAGCCGGCCTGCGACGCTGGATGGCTATTCGGAAGGCCGGCTGCTCGAAGATGCATTGCGGGATGCTTATTTTGTGGAGTACCCGAACGGCTGAAATCGGCTAGCTTGCGCGCTCCGTGGGACCATTCGAATGCCTGGAGTTGCCTGATGAATGCCGACATGCAGCAGAGGATTCTTGACGCCGTCGACGCCGGCTTTGAAGCCCAGCTTGCAACCACACGCGATTTCGTCGCGATCCCCTCGACCCGTGGCGCGGAGGGGCCGTGCCAGGACATGATCGGCGACCTCCTGCGCGAACGCGGCTATGAGGTCGACGACTGGCACATCGATGTCGACGATCTCAAGGATCTGCGCGGCTTCGGCCCGATCGAGCATGATTTCTCCAAGGCGCGCTCGGTGGTCGGGACCTACCGTCCGCAAACCAATAGCGGCAAATCGTTGATCCTCCAGGGCCATTGCGACGTGGTGCCGGCGGGGCCGCTGGAATTGTGGGACACGCCGCCATTCTCGCCCGTCATCAAGGACGGCAAGATGTTCGGCCGCGGCGCCTGCGACATGAAGTCGGGCACCATCGGCGCGCTGTATGCGCTGGATGCGATCAAGGCCGCGGGCCTCAAGCCGACGGGGCGGATTCACTTCCAGTCCGTCATCGAGGAGGAGAGCACCGGCGTCGGCGCGCTCTCGACGCTTCAGCGCGGCTATCGCGCGGACGCCTGCTTCATTCCGGAGCCGACCGGCGGCAAGATGGTGCGCTCCCAGGTCGGCGTGATCTGGTTTCGCCTGCGCGTGAAGGGCCACCCCACCCATGTCGCCTTTGCCGGCTCAGGCGCCAATGCGATCATGGCGGCCTATCATCTGATCCAGGCGATCCAGAAGCTCGAGATCGAATGGAACGAGCGGGCGAAGGCCGATCGCCATTTCAAGGCGCTCAACCATCCCATCAACTTCAACCCCGGCATCATCAAGGGCGGCGACTGGGCCTCCAGCGTGCCGGCCTGGTGCGACGTCGACTGCCGTATTGCGATCCTGCCGGGCTGGTCGGTGGCCGATCACCAGAAGGAGATTCTGGCCTGCGTCACTGCTGCCGCGCGCAATCACCGCTTCCTCGCCAACAATCCGCCGGAGATCGAATGGTCGGGCTTCCTGTCGGACGGCTATGAACTGACCGACTCGGCAGCGCCGGAAGCCGCGTTCGGCAAGGCCTTCAACACCGTCTACGGCGGCGCGGTCGAGGACCTCGTCTTCACCGCGCTCACCGACACCCGCTTCTACGGCCTGAACTACGGCATCCCGAGCCTCTGCTTCGGCGCCAGCGGCGGCGAGATGCACGGCTTCAACGAATATGTCGAGCTGGAGTCGCTGAAGAAGACGACCAAGGCGATGGCGCTGTTCATCGCGGAATGGTGCGGGGTGGAGAGGGCGTAGGTATCTCTCCGACGTCATTGCGAACAAGACGTTCGGACATTCCGGGGCGCCCAAAGGGCGAACCCGGAATCTCGAGATTCTCAGGTGCGCAATTGCGCACCATGGTTCGATGCTTTGCATCGCCCCGGAATGACGAGTGGGGAGGCTAGCGGTGCCTCATCCAGATACTTTAAGCTTAAAATAAAGACTAGGCCGGGCGCCCGGCCGGTGGCAGACTGGTGCCCGCGCAAGGCTTGAGTCCGTCGAGGGAGTAACGATGCGCGATTGGGATGATGCTTACGCCAATTCGGCCCATATCCCGGGCTCGGACAAGCTGCCGGCGCTGTGGGCGGAGCGGGCGGCGGCTTATCGTGCCGGGCTGAAGGATTTCCGTCCGGACATCGCTTATGGCCCGGGTGAGCGCCAGCGCCTCGATCTCATCCTGCCCGATGGCGACAGCAACGGCCTCGTCGTCTTCGTCCACGGCGGCTACTGGATGCGCTTCGACAAATCGGCCTGGACCGATCTCGCCGAAGGCGCGCGTCATCATGGCTGGACCGTGGCCCTGCCGAGCTACACGCTGACGCCGGCTGCGCGTATCTCCGACATCACCGCTGAAATCACCGCCGCGATTGCGAAAGCGGCCTCGCTGGTCGCAGGGCCGATCCGGCTCGCCGGGCATTCTGCCGGCGGCCATCTCGTCACGCGCATGCTGTGCGACGACAGCCGGCTCGAGCCCGCCGTCTACAACCGCATCGCCGGGACGCTCTCGATCAGCGGCCTGCACGATCTGCGGCCGCTGCTGAAGACCGGGATGAATGAGACGCTGCGCATGACCATGGAGGAGGCGACGCTCGAAAGCGCGGCGCTGCACCAGCCGCGCGGGCATTCGCCGGTCACCGCCTGGGTCGGCGGCGTCGAGCGGCCCGAGTTCATCCGCCAGTCCGACCTCCTGGCCAATGTCTGGACCGGATTCGACGTGCCGACGCACCTCGTCATCGATCCCGGGCTCAACCATTTCACCGTGATCGACGGGCTGAAGGATCCGTCCGCGCCGATCACCGCGCGTCTGATCGGCCTCGACTGACGAGGCCAAAGGGGATGATCGATCGAGAGGGCCTGTCATGACGTCCAGCGATTACGATCCTGCAAGCGAAGGCGCCGAGACCGATTTCGCCCGGCGCATGTCCTACGGCAACTACCTGGCGCTGGACGCGATCCTCGGCGCGCAACATCCGCTCTCGGAAGCGCATGACGAGATGCTGTTCATCATCCAGCATCAGACCACCGAGCTCTGGATGCGGCTCGCCATCCACGAGCTCAGCGCCGCGCGCCGCTCCATCGCCAAGGACGAGGTGGCGCCGGCAATGAAGATGCTGGCGCGGGTGTCGCGCATCTTCGAGCAGCTCAACGGCGCCTGGGACGTGCTGCGCACGATGACGCCGAGCGAATATACGCGCTTCCGTTCGCAGCTCGGCCAATCCTCCGGCTTCCAGTCGCGCCAGTACCGGCTGATCGAATATCTGCTCGGCAACCGAAATCACGCCATGCTGAAGCCGCACGCGCACGATGCCGAGGTGACCAATCTGCTGGAGGCCGAGCTCGCAACCCCAAGCCTCTATGACGAGGTGTTGCGGCTCGCCGACCGCAACGGGCTCAAGATGCCTGCGGCTGTGCTGGCGCGCGATGTTCGCGAGACCCACAGCTTCAACGAGGGCGTGCTGCAGGCCTGGCGTATCGTCTACGAGGCGCCGGAGACGCACTGGATGCTCTACGAGGTCGCCGAGAAGCTGGTCGATTTCGAGGATTATTTCCGGCGCTGGCGCTTCAACCATGTGACGACGGTCGAACGCGTCATCGGCTTCAAGCGCGGTACCGGCGGCACCGGCGGTGTCAGCTACCTCAAGCGCATGCTGGAGATCGAGCTGTTCCCCGAGCTCTGGCGCGTTCGCACCATCCTTTAGAGATGCCCAAGAAGATGTCCATTTCCGACACGAAGCTGCGCGTCTACGACGACACCAAAGCGCTGTTCCATCTGCCTGGCGGCGTGATCTATCTCGACGGCAACTCGCTCGGCGCGCTGCCGCTGGGTGTCGCCGAGCGCGTCGGCCGCGTCATCACGGCCGAATGGGGCAACGAGCTGATCCGGGCCTGGAACACGGCCGGCTGGTATGCCCAGCCGCGCCGCGTCGGCGACCGCATCGCGTGGTTGATTGGCGCGGAGGCAGGCGCCGTGATGACCGGCGACACGCTATCACTCAAAGTCTATCAGGCGCTCGC
The DNA here is from genome assembly GCF_054049755.1 of Bradyrhizobium sp. P5_C11_2. NCBI lineage: Bacteria > Pseudomonadati > Pseudomonadota > Alphaproteobacteria > Hyphomicrobiales > Nitrobacteraceae > Bradyrhizobium > Bradyrhizobium sp. P5_C11_2. The sequence goes on along the minus strand of NZ_JBFULT010000264.1, from coordinate 2,634 downwards.
GGCCGCGCTCGACATGAACAGCGAGCGGAAGGTGATCCTCTCGGACACCGGCAATTTCCCGACCGACCTCTACATGGCCGAAGGCCTGATCGCGACGCTCGGGCGCGGTCATCAATTGCGCCTGGCGGCGCCGGAGCAGGTCGAGGCCGCGTTGTCGGAGGAGGTCGCGGTGCTCTACCTCACCGAGGTCGACTACCGCACCGGCCGCCGCCACGACATGGCGAAGCTGACGGCGAAGGCGCACGCGCTTGGCATCGTCACGGTCTGGGACCTCGCGCATTCGGCCGGCGCGCTGCCGGTCGATCTCGCCGGCTGCGGCGCCGATTTTGCTGCGGGCTGCACCTACAAATATCTCAACGCCGGCCCCGGCGCGCCGGCCTTTCTCTACGTCGCACCGCGCCACGCCGACAGTGCGCGCGCTGCGCTGTCCGGCTGGATGGGCCACGCAAAACCGTTTGCGTTCGAGCTTGGCTATGCGGCCGCCGGCGGCGTCGAGCGGATGCGCGTCGGCACACCGCCGGTGCTGGCAATGGCGGCGCTGGAAGCCTCCCTCGACATCTGGGACCGCGTCGATATCGCGGAGTTGCGCGCGCGCTCGCTGGCGCTCGGCGATCTCCTCATCAGAGAAGTCGAGCGCCGCTGCCCATCTCTGAGGCTGGTGACCCCACGCGCGCATGATCGCCGCGGCTCACAGGTCTCCTTCGCCTTCGACGGCGGCTACGCTGCCATGCAGGCACTGATCGCTCGCGGCGTCATCGGCGACTTCCGGGCGCCGGATATCATGCGGTTCGGGATTACGCCGCTGTATATCGGTGAGAGCGAGATCGTGCGGGCAGCCGAGATCATCGAAGAGGTGATTGCGGGCGAGGTGTGGCGCCGGCCGGAATATCAGATCGTCAATGCGGTGACGTGAAAATCCATCACCGTCACGCTGAGGCGGCCGGTCGACGGGGCTGCCACGCGTGCTAGCTTACGAGCGCTGACCCCACAACGCCGTCACGATCGCGTCGAGCCCGTCCGTCAGGGCCGCTGGCCCGGGCTGTAGAATGATCGTCGACTTGATCTCGACGATGCGGTCGTCGCGCACAGCCGGAATTTCGCTCCAGCCGTCACGCTGCCTGATGCGGGAAGGGACCACCTTCTTGCCGCACCAGGAGGCGAGGATCACGTCGGGTGCGCTCTCGCGCACCGCGTCCGCCGACACGATGCGGTCCTTCGCGGCCTGCCGATGTCTCAGCTCCGGAAACACATCCTCCCCGCCGGCGATCCCGATCAGCTCGGACACCCAGCCGATTCCGGAGATCAGGGGATCGTCCCATTCCTCGAAATAGACCTTGGGACGCGGCGAGGGGCGGGGCATTGCGGCGATCGCGGCGAGGCGCCGTTCGAAACCTTGTGCGAGTTCCCCGGCGCGCCCGGCTGCGCCGACCAGCGCGCCCAGCGTGCGGATCATCGCCAAAATGCCGGCGATGTCGCGCTGGTTGAAGACGTGGACATCGACGCCCGCGCGGACGAGGTCGGCGACGATGCCGGCCTGGAGATCAGAGAAGGCCAGCACCAGGTCCGGTTCCAGCGCGAGGATCTTCGGGATGTCCGCGGAGACGAAGGCCGACACCCGCGGCTTCTCGCGCCGCACCTGTGGCGGACGGACGGCATAGCCGGAGACGCCGACGATGCGGTCCTGCTCGCCGAGGAGGTAGAGCGTCTCGACGGTCTCCTCGGTCAGGCAGACGATGCGGCGGGGTGGGAAGTGGCGCATGGCACGAGCCTATGCACAATGTCGGCGCCGATGTCAGCATGGCGATTACCTCGGACGTCATTGCTTTGGCGCGCGGAGCCATTCACGCTGAGTGTTCAAGACGCTGGGAGGACTTTTGATGACGCCGCTCGAGAAACTTAAAGCGATGAAGATGCCGTTCGCCGAGCTCAAGGGCGTCGAATTCGTCGAGGCGGAGAAGGATCGCGTGGTGGCGCGGATGACGGTCAGGCCCGAGCTCTGCACGCTTCACCACACCATTCACGGCGGCGCGGTGATGGCGCTGGCCGATTCCGTCGGCGCGGCGGCGACCGTGATCAACCTGCCGGAGGATGCCAAGGGCACGACCACGCTGGAGAGCAAGACCAATTTCATCGGCGGGGCCAAGGAGGGAACCACGGTCATCGCCACGGCAACGCCGGTCCATCGGGGTCGGCGGACCCAGGTCTGGACGACCCGGCTGGAGACCGAGGATGGCAAGCTGGTCGCCGTGGTGACCCAGACGCAGCTCGTGCTCGTATGATTACGGGGCTTTGATTTTGTTAACGAATTAGTCGCTTCCGATGCCCGAAACTTGAGCAGGTTCCCGTCTTGAAAAATTTGCTGCGACGCACAATATTGGAGGTCTAGGGATTCGAACGCCTCCTCGAGGGACACCAAGAGGAGTTTTGACTTGTCACGCGAAGTAGACTTGGAACTTGAAGATACCACCCGCACGACGTCCGTTCCGGGCTATGTGCGGACCTTGAGTCAGCAGGAAGAATTGCCGCTGCTGCGCGATCACCTGTTGAGGCTCGATGCCGAAAGCCGGCACGACCGTTTCAACGGCTTTCTCGACGACAGTTTCATCGAGCGTTACGCCGCCCGCTGTGCCGAGG
>NZ_JBFULT010000263.1:0-10230 GCF_054049755.1 Bradyrhizobium sp. P5_C11_2 | reverse complement strand
ACCGTTTCCTGGCCGAAGTGACCGACTGGGAGCATCGCGAATATTTCGAGATGTTCTGATTCCGGGAGGTCATTCGGGGGCGATGCCTTGGCATCGCGCCCGGAATGACGGAATGACCTCACACCCCCGTGAGGCGACTTCGTCCCGCCTGTTCCGATGACATCACATCGCGGTCCGACGAAGCCGTTTTCCTCACGCCGCGAAAACCGCCGGAAAGATACCGGGGGTAAGCTCCATGCTGTGATCAACAATGGAGTTCGATCATGTGGGATCAATTGTTCAGCCTGATCTATCGCCTGTCCTGCCGGGCCACCCTGATCGAAATCGGCACGCACCGCCTCGCCCGCTGATGGGCCGGTCGGGTTCGAATTGGGTAAGACGGATTGACCAGATAACGGAGGCTGTCATGCGCAAGCTGATCCTGATCGCGGCGATGTCGCTGCTGGCGAGCCAGGCTTATGCCGGCGGCTCCCGGAGCCTTAGCCTTGCGGCGACAAATTCGAGCCAGCAGGCCACCGAGCAGCCGGCAACGACGGCAGCCGCGACGCCGCAGGCAGCACAGGCTCCGGCGGCAACGCCGACAACGAACGTCCAGACGGCGACCACTGCGCCCGCTTCAACGCCTCCGGCAGCGACTGCACCGACAACCGCGACCGCCCCGGCCGCCACGCCCCCTCAGTCCACCGCCGCCCCCGTTGCCAGCTCGACCGAAACCGCCAAGCCGAAGCGCCGCCAGCCGTCCGCCGAGGCGCGCGTGATCCGCGAGCTGCATCGGCATGGAATTTATTGGTGACTTGGTTCGCGCAACTCTCTCCCCAACGTCGTCCCGGCCAAGTGCGCAATTGCGCACGGGGGGCCGGGACGCATGACCACAGGGTGAGGTTTGGCGAAGACTGGTCGCTCGGTACTGATACCGCTTACAATCGATGGACCTCGCGGTATGGGTCCCGGCCTTCGCCGGGACGACGCTGAAGGGCTGGCATGCCGCCCCTCACCTCGCCGGGCCCGCTAGATCCCCAGATATTTGTGTTGCAGATCCGGCTCGGCCATCAGCTCGCCGGAGCTGCCGCTCCACACCGTCCTGCCGCGTTCGATGATGTAGTGGCGGTCGCAGATGCGGGCGAGGTGGTCGACGTTCTTGTCGACGACCAGGATCGACTGTCCCCGGCTCTTCAGCATCGACAGGCAGTTCCAGATCTCCTCGCGGATCAGCGGCGCCAGGCCCTCGGTCGCTTCATCCAGAATCAGGAGCTTTGGATTGGTCATCAGCGCGCGGCCGATCGCGAGCATCTGCTGCTCGCCGCCGGAGAGCTGGTTGCCCATGTTGGAGGCGCGCTCGGCGAGCCGCGGGAACAGCACGTAGATCGCGGCAAGCGTCCAGGGCTTGGCGCTGTCGAAGCGATCGGCGGCGGCGGCGACGAGGTTTTCGCGCACGGTGAGGTTCGGAAAGATCTGCCGCCCCTCGGGGACCAGGCCGACGCCGAGTTTTGCGATCCTGTAGGACGGAAGCAGCCTGACCTCCGCGCCCGCGAAGCGGATCGCGCCCGCGCGCGCCGGCGTCAGGCCCATGATCGAGCGAATGGTCGTGGTCTTGCCCATGCCGTTGCGGCCCATCAGCGAAACCATCTCGCCCGGCTTGATCGACAGCGACAGGCCGAACAGCACCTGAGAGAGCCCGTAGCAGGTCTCGATGCCGTCGACGTCGAGCAGCGTGTCAGCCATGATGCGTCACCACATGCTGGTCGCCGAGATAGGCGCGCTTGACCTCGTCGTTCTGGCGGATCGCGGCCGGAGCGCCGGAGGCGATGACGCGGCCATAGACCAGCACCGAGATGCGGTCGGCGAGCGCGAACACCGCCGGCATGTCGTGCTCGACCAGCACGATCGAGACTTCCTTGCGCAGCTCCTGGAGCAGCTTCACCATGCGTTGGGATTCGGTGACGCCCAGGCCCGCCATCGGCTCGTCCAGCAGAAGCAATTTTGGCTTGCTCGCGAGCGCGACCGCGAGCTCGAGCTCGCGCCGCTCGCCATGACTGAGCCTCGACACCACGACGTCGGCGCGATGCAACAGACCGACGCGGTCGAGCGCGGCATGCGCGGCATCGCGCAGGCCCCTTTCCTTGCGCGCATTGGCGAAGAAGCGGAACGACGTGCCGGCATGTGCCTGCGCCGCCAGTGCGACATTGTCGGCAGCCGTGAAGTCGAACAACAGCGAGGTGATCTGGAACGAGCGGGCGAGGCCGAGCGCGCAGCGGCGATAGGCCGGCAGGTAGGTGATGTCGAGGCCACCGAGCGAGACGCTGCCGGAATCCGGCGCGAGATGCCCGGTGAGCTGGCTGATCAGCGTGGTCTTGCCGGCGCCGTTCGGGCCGATGATGGCGTGCAGCTCGCCGCTAGCTACGTCGAGCGAGACGTTGTCCGTCGCAATGATGCCGCCGAAGCGGCGCACCAGCTTTTCGACACGGAGCAGCGGTTCAGCCACGGTTGAACCTCCCGAGCAGGCCCATGATGCCGCCGCGGCCGAACAGCACGATCAGCAGCAGCAACGGGCCCATGATCAACGCCCAATATTCGGTGATCTGCGACAGGAACTCTTCCAGCAGCAGATAGACCACCGCCCCCATGACCGGGCCGAACAGCGCGCCCATGCCCCCTAAAATCACCATCACCATGAGGTCGCCGGAGCGGGTCCAGTACATCACGGCCGGGCTGATGAAATCGGTGTTGTTGGCGAGCAGCGCGCCGGCCAGGCCGCACATCATGCCGGAGATGACGAAGCAGACGAGCTGGTAGCGCTTCGCCGGAAAGCCGATCGCCTGCATGCGCTGCTCGTTGGAGCGCAAGCCCTGCACGACGAGGCCGAAGCGCGAATTGACGATGCGCCAGATCAGGAAGATCACGCCAAACAGGCAGGCGAGGCAGAGATAGTAGAACTGCACGCGGTTGCCGAGATTGATCAGGCCGGAGAAGTCACTGCGCTTGTAGACGGTGAGGCCGTCGTCACCGCCGTAGCGCGCCAGGCCCGAGGCGACGTAGTACGCCATCTGCGCGAAGGCGAGCGTGATCATGATGAAATAGACACCGCGGGTGCGCAAGGAGAGCGCGCCGATCACCAGCGCATAAAGCGCGGAGGCCGCGAGCGCGACCGGAAACTGGATGAAGCCGGAGCCGATGCCTTCCTGCGCCAGAATGCCGACGGCGTAGCCGCCGATGCCGAGATAGGCGGCGTGGCCAAAGCTCATCATGCCGCCATAGCCCATGATGAGGTTGAGGCTCGCGGCCGCCAAGGCCAGGATGACGACGCGGGTGAACAGGGTCAGGATGAAGATGTTGCCGGAGAGCTGCGAATAGAGCGGCAGCAGCACGAGGCCCGCCAGCATCAGGGCCGTGACGGCCTTGCTCACAGTGAAAGCCTTCATCGACGGTTGGCCGGAAACAGCCCCTCCGGCCGCACCACCAGCACGATCGCCATCAACAGATAGATCAGCATGGAGGACAGGGCGGGCGCGGCGGTGGAGGCAGCGGCGCCGCTCAGCACCTGCCGCAACAGATTGGGCAGGAAGGCGCGGCCGAGCGTGTCGATCATGCCGACGAAGATCGCGGCCAGGAACGCGCCGCGGATCGAGCCGATACCGCCGATCACGATGATGACGAAGGCGAGGATCAGGATGTTCTCGCCCATGCCGATCTGCACGGTCAGGATCGGCGCCTGCATCAGCCCGGCGAGACCGGCGAGCGCGGCCCCTAAGCCGAACACCAGCGTGTAGAGCAGCTTGATGTTGATGCCGAGCGCGCCGATCATCTCGCGGTTGGAGGCGCCGGCCCGGATCAGCATGCCGACGCGGGTGCGCATCACACCGAGATAGAGCAGCAGCGCCACCAGCAGCGCCACCACGATGATGGCAAGACGATAGGCCGGATAATGGATACCGGGCAGGATCGGCACCGGCACCGTGAGCCAGGCCGGCAACGGCAGCGCAAGGCCGGCCGGGCCCCAGATCAACCGCACCGCCTCGTTGAAGAACAGGATCAGCCCGAAGGTCGCGAGCACGTGGTCGAGATGGTCTCTGCCATAGAGGTGTTTCAGCGCCACCACTTCAAGCACGATGCCGAGCAGCAGCGTCGCGCCGAGCGCCATGAACGCGCCGAGCACGAAACTGCCGGTCCAAGCCGCGAAGGTCGCGGCGAAATACGCGCCCATCATGTAGAGCGAGCCGTGCGCGAGGTTGACGAGATCCATGATCCCGAACACCAGCGTCAGGCCGGCGGCGAGCAGGAACAGCAGCAGGCCGAACTGCAATCCGTTCAAGAACTGTTCGACGACAAGCAGCATCAAAACTCTTTCAGGCGCACGCAGCGTCGCGCCGATGTTCGAACACAGTCGCCATCAGTGAAAGAGCTCCCCCTGCCTGTTCAAGGCCGAAAAATGGGTAATGGCAGTATCGTTCCGAGGCAAGAGCGATTCTGCGCTCAACATGCACTTTGTTGCATCCAGGTGCATGCGGTCGAGCGCTCCGTGCACGCGCCTTGCAAGAAGGCTGCCGGGAGGATGGGGCAACCTGCCGCACCCCATCCGGGGCGGAGGCAATGACGCGGCGCAGTGCTCAAAAACGATCGCCCTCTCCCCGGAGGGAGAGGGCGAGGCCTTCCGTTGAAACAAGGGAAGGAAAGGATGCGTCTAGTGCGACGTCATCTGCTGGGGAAGATCATCCGGCTCGGCGAGCTCGCTGTTTGCCGTCGAGGCCTCCAGCGCCGCCATCCGGAACAGATAGGCGAGCGTCGCCAGTCCGGAGTCTTCCGCCATCTGGGCCAGCTCGAGCGCCATGTCGGACATGTAGCCGAGATTCTCGTCCTTGGTCTGCGCCATGATCTGGCTGTCTCGCATCATGTTCGACATCTCAGGCAATCTTTCGTTGCGCGGCGAGGCCGCAGGTGTGGGCACGGGCGATGCAGTCGATGCGGGGACCGTCCTGCTGGATGACATTCATCATCCCGATACGGTCGCGCACGACATCGAGCGATTCCTGACGGACCTCGATGGTTGCGGCCATGGTCCAGGAGTCTTCGACCAGCGCCGGTAACCCGAGCGGGGTGACGACGAAACCGATGTCGTGGAAGCGCGGCAGCCACCAGGTCTCCATGACGAGACAGAGACGCTCGATGCCCTGATCGAGACAGAACTCCTGCGCTGCCGCCATCAATTGCAGATTGAACGCACCGTCGCGGCGCTCGCGCGACACGAAGAAGCGTGACCACTCCCAGACCAGCGGGTCCGACGGGCAGCCGCGCACCGCGGCGAGATGCGGGAAGACCTCGCTCATCATCGTCGGCTTGGTGGTCGGATACAGGCGGGAGCCGCCGAGCACCCGGCGGTTTTCGAGAGCCAGCAGGTAGACCGCGTCCTCATTGTCATAGGTATCGATCTCGCGGCTATCGGGCTTCCGCAGCCCCTCCCATTTCCGCTCCTCGACAAAAATCTCGTGACGCACCCGGAAATGTTGCTCGATGACGTCCTCGTAGAGGTGCCGGTTGACGGCCGAAATTACATGAATCATGAACTCCCCCATGGCTTGAAATGAGGGCAGCCTCAGCGAAAAAGGCCGAACCGACTATTGGGAAATTTCCCAGTAGGCGACTATTTCAGGGATTGATGATTCTATGGCGGATCGCGATCGCGACCGCATGCGTCCGGTTGACGGCGCCGAGCTTGCGCGCGGCGGTTGCAAGATGCTCTTCCGCGGTGCGCTGCGTGATGTTCAGTATCTCGCCGATTTCCCAGGCCGACTTGCCCTGTGAAGCCCAGGCGATCACCTCGCGCTCGCGCGGAGTGAGGCGCATCGACGGATGCGGCGCCGGATCGAGCAGACGGCGAATATGGTCGAAGCCATACATCGCGATCAGGTGCAACGCCGGCTTGCTGCGGGCATTGAGATCGAGGTGGACGCCGCCGAGCGAGACGCCGGCCTCGTAGCCGGTCAACCCGTGGATCGGAACGACGAAGCCGCGCGACATCCGGAAATCGGCGGCGCGCCGCATCACCTCCACCGCGCCAGGCTCCAACTCGGGATCATAAGGCGCCTCGGACCACTCGAACGGATTCACGGTCTGCCGGCATTTGCGGATCACGGGATCGACGCGGTCATAGCTCTTTTGAGTGTAGAGGCTGAACCACTCCGCCGGCCACTTCTTGGCGAGCACCATCTGGGAAAAGCGCTGATCGGGATTCGGCAAGCCGGTCACGATGATGTGCTCGAAGCCATACCCGCCGAACGCGGTCGCGAGCGCATCCATGGCGTCCGGAACCTTGGTATAGGCCCCCAGCCCTTCAATGAAGTCGAGCGCTTCCCGGCCATAATCAACGGCGGACATCAGTGCGTTTCCTGACCCTCGCCGCTCCGTATAGCACGTCTTGGGGGGCTGCCTCAATTCACCGCTTCCGTAGTTTCCCGGTGCACTGCACGCTTCGAAGATTTAATCTACTTGTGGAAGAAGTGACGTCAAGATACACCTAGGACGCCTGAAGCGGGAAAGTCACGATGGAAGACGAGAACATCGCCCTCAACAGCGTGCTCGGCCTGGAGCTCAATCGCGTGTTTTTCGCGGTCCGCGACACGGCAAACAAGCAGGAGATCATCGAGTTCGCGCGCAAGGTGCTGCAAAGCGAGCACGCGCAGCCGCCCGGCAGCGTGTCGCCGGACGGACCGGCGAGTTAGGACGCGGTTGCAGCAGACGCGAGCGCTGCTCGCCTGGATGATCTTAGGTTCGAGCCCGCTGATTTAGTCGAAACAACCCGCGCGCGAAGTTACTCCGGCATCGCCCACGAATGAGCTGCACGCTTACCCTCCCCTGGAGGGTGAAGCGCCGCCCGCTCCGCTCGCCCTGACACCACTTGCCGCTGGATGACATCACGGCTCTCGTGAGATGATCGCCGCCACGATCGCCTTTCGGGATGTCCGGGACATGATGACGCTGCGCCAGGTTGAAGTGATCCGTGCCGTGATGGTGACGGGCACCATTGGCGGTGCGGCGAAGCTTCTGAACGTCTCGGCGCCGGGCATCAGCCGGCTGGTCAAATACACCGAGCGCTCGCTCGGCATCCGCTTCTTCCAGCGCCAGAACGGCCGCTATTTCCCGACGCCGGAGGCCGAGAATATCTTCGAGCAGATCAACGGGGTCTACAAGAAGGTCGACGACCTCTCCGAGATCATCTCCAAGATCGGCCGCGGCGGCCTGTCGGAACTGCGCATCGGCTCGGTGCCGAGCATCTCGCAGGTGATGGTGCCCCGTGCGATCGAGCGCGTCCGGCGCCGCTATCCGGATCTCGGCATCGACATCAACATCCTCAAGCTCGAAGAGGCCATCGACTATCTGTTGCTCGGCCGTGGCGAGTGCGTCGCGATGAGCTACCGGCTCGAGCATTCCGGGCTCGATTTCCTGCCGCTCGCCGAGGGTGAGCTCTATTGCATGGTTCCGCCCGGCCACGAGCTCGCCGGCCGCAAGCAGGTGTCGGCGGCCGAGATCACCCGCTATCCGCTGATCGGCATCGATCCCAACGACCCCTATGGGCGGATCATGGCCGGGATCTTTTCGCGCAACCGGCTCGACTACAACATCACCATCCGCGCACGCTTCGGCACCACGGTCTGCGCGCTGGTGAAGGCAGGGCTCGGGATCGCCGTCATCGACCAGTTCACGGTGGCCCATGGCGGCTATCCCGGCGTCGAGCTGCTCAAGATCACCGAGCCGACGCGGTTCGACACCTACATCGCGGTGAAGCGCGGCGCACCGCTGTCGCTTCACGTCGAGTATTTCATCGAATCCCTGCGCGCCGAGATGCGCGCGGTCGAGCCGTCCCGCGGCAACGGCAGGGCTGCGCCTGCGCGCGGACGGAAGAAATAACATGATGTTAGGTTTGCGGGACAAAAGGGTAATTGTGTTAGGCGAGGGAAAGGCTATCGTCGCATGCGGAAGCCCCCTTGGAAGTCCCCTTGGAATTGCGCGGATGTCCGCGCTAATGGCCGGGACCGAATGCTCTCAACGAGACGATAGCGAACCATGTCGAAGCGCGGATACGCCGCCAGCAAGAAGCTCCTCACCGGCCTGATCGGCGCGCCGATCGCGCATTCCGCCTCCCCCGCCATGCATGAGCGCGCCGCCGAGGCGCTGGGCCTGCGCGGCCATTACCAGCTCATCGAGGTCGCCGGCGCCGATGCGGTCGGGCTCAGCATGATGCTCGAAGGCGTGCGGCGGCTCGGCTTCGCCGGCGTCAATGTCACCTACCCTTACAAGGAAGCGGTGGTCCCGCTGCTCGACGAGCTGGCTCCGGGCGCCGCCGCCATGGGCGCGGTCAACACCGTCGCCGTCAGGGACGGCCGCCTGACCGGCCACAACACCGACACCACCGGCTTTGCGCGCGCGGTGGCGCCGCTGCTGGCGCCGTCTGGAAATGCGGTTGCCGTGATCGGCACGGGCGGCGTCGGCAGGGCGATCGCCTTCGCATTGGCGAGCCTTGAGGTCGCCGACCTCCGCATCTTCGACACTGAACCGGCGCGGGCCGAAAAACTTGCCGCACTGCTTGCCAGGCATGGCGGCGCCAGGGTCGCGAAAAGCGTCGAGGACGCGCTCGATGGCGCGACCGGCCTCGTCAACGGCACGCCGGTCGGCATGCTGCCGAACCGGGGCATGCCGGTCCCGGCCGCGCTGCTGCACGACAAATTGTGGGTCGCCGATGCCGTCTACTCGCCGCTGATCACGCCGCTGCTGGCGGCAGCCCAAGCCAAGGGTGCACGGATCATGACCGGGCGGGAGCTTGCGATTTACCAGGCCGCCGACGCTTTCGAACTGTTCACCGGCCTTGCCCCGTCGACCGAGGTCATGGGAGAGGCTTTCGACGAAGTGATGGCGGCACGAAGCTCGACCTACAACGCAGCGTAACCAAAGCGGCCGGACACAAGGCCGCGGGCAACATCAACGGAAAATGGGAGGAGAGACCATGAAATCGACTTTACTGGCAGGCGCCCTGCTTGCCTTCGCGACTGCAACCAGCGTCCACGCCCAGGCGATCAAGCTCGCCGACGTCGCCGAGCTGTCGGGTGGCGGCGCCACCGTCGGCACCAACTGGAAGAACGGCATCGACCTCGCGATCGAGGAAATCAACGCCAAGGGCGGCGTGCTCGGCCGCAAGTTGGAGGTCACCCACGCCGACTCGCAGTCCAACCCCGGCGTGGCCCGCGCCCAGGTGCAGAAGGCGCTCGACGCCGAGCCCTATGTGCTGCTCGGGCCCGGCTATTCCGGCTCGGTGAAGGTCACCGCGCCGCTCGCGGCCGAAGCCGGCATCGCCCAGATCATGGGCGGCGAAGCCGCCGAGCTGACGCAAGCAGGCAACAAGTTCCTGTTCCGCACCTCGTTCGGCCAGCAATCCTCGATGCCGAAGGTCGCAAAATACATCCACGACGAGATGAAGGCGAAGACGGTCGCGGTGGTCTGGGTGAACAATGATTTCGGCCGCGGCGGGCGCGACGTCGTCACCAAGGAGCTCGACCGGCTCGGCTCGAAGGTCGTCGCCGACCTCTCGACCGAAGCGGGACAAGCCGATTTCGCCGCCGACGTCGGCAAGATCAAGGCGGCCAATCCCGACGCGGTTTTCGTCTATCTCAATGAAGAAGAGAGCGCGCGCATCCTGAAGGAGCTGAAGCGCCAGGGCGTCACCGCGCCGCTGATGGGCGAGACCACGCTGATCGGCCAGAAGGTGATCGATCTCGCGGGCGACGCCGCCAACGGCGCGCGCGGCCATGTCGGTCTCACCACCGACGCGCCGGTCGACCTGATCAAGGCATTCCGCGAGAAGTTCTCGAAGAAGTACAATTACGTGCCCGACCACAATGGCCTGAAGGGCTATCTCGCCGTCTACATGGTGAAAGCCACCACCGAGAAGATGGGCAAGGTCGACTCCAAGGCATTCGCCGACACGCTGCACGGCCTGACCATCAAGGCCGCCGATGAGCCCGGCATCTTGATGGACGCCACCTTCAGCGACACCGGCGACATCGACCGCCAGAGTTTTCTGGTGGAAGTCGTCGAAGGCAAGCAGGTGGTGAAGCAGGTGCTGCCGAAGGTGAAGTGAGGTCTCTCTTCCTCCCTCGCCCCGCCCTTCGCGGGGAGAGGGCGGGGTGAGGGGCTGCTTCCGCGGCGACGGTGACAATCGAGTTCGCGGAGACAGCCCCTCACCCC
>NZ_JBFULT010000262.1:0-10274 GCF_054049755.1 Bradyrhizobium sp. P5_C11_2 | reverse complement strand
CAAGCGCTCGGGCGCCGAGCGCGACGCTTACGCCGCCATCTATCGCAAGGCGCCGCTGGCGCAGGTGTATGAGCCGCGCTGGAGCGTGTGGGCATCGGGTTTCGGCGGCACGCAAACCACCGACGGCAACGGGACACTCGGCTCCGGCACCACCACCAGCCGCATCGCCGGCGCTGCGGCCGGCGTCGACTACTGGTTCTCGCCGTACACCGTGGCTGGCTTTGCGCTCGCCGGAGGCGGCACCAACTTCTCGGTGGCGAATGGCGGCACCGGCCGCTCCGACCTGTTCCAGGCTGGCGCCTTCGTGCGGCACAATATTGGCCCGACCTATGTCACCGGCGCGCTGGCCTATGGCTGGCAGGATATCACCACCGATCGCAACGTCACCATTGCCGGCACCGATCATCTTCAGGCGCGCTTCAACGCCAACGCGTATTCCGGCCGACTCGAAGGCGGCTACCGCTTCGTCGCGCCGTGGACCGGTGGCGTCGGCGTCACGCCCTATGCGGCGGGCCAGTTCACCACCTTCGATCTGCCGGCCTATGCAGAGCAGGCGATCACGGGCAACAACACCTTCGCCCTGAGCTACGCTTCGAAGACCGTCACCGACATCCGCAGCGAGTTCGGCCTGCGCACCGACAAGTCGTTCGCGTTCAACGACGCGATCGTCACGCTGCGGGGACGCGCCGCTTGGGCCCACGACTTCAACGCCGACCGCAACGTCGCCGCGACCTTCCAGGCGCTGCCCGGCTCATCCTTCGTCGTCAACGGCGCCGCGCAGGCGCACGACGCGGCGCTGACCACCGCGTCGGCGGAAGTGAAGCTCGCAAGCGGTCTGTCGCTCGCCGCCACCTTCGAGGGCCAGTTCTCCGACGTCACCCGCAGCTACGCCGGCAAGGGCACCGTGCGCTACGCGTGGTGAGGCCGCGTGCGACGGCGCCCTCGACAGCACCGTAGGGCGGCTTATCTAACCCTCCCTGCGATTGCCACTCACTCTTTTCGCCGCGCGCGCGGCGCGATCGCGCTGCCGGATCTCGTGATGGGGCCGGACGGGAGCAGGTGATGGGAGGAGTCGTTGGCGCAAGGCGGTCCAGGCATCGGCGGCTATCTCATTCTTGCCCTCGTCCTGTTCACGCCGTTTATCCTCGGCACATTGGCGGGCGTCGCATTCACACGTCTCATCAAACGTCGCGGCTGGCGGCCCCAGGTGATTTCCGTATGGCCGATATCGGTGATGTTCGGAACGCTGGCCTACGTCGTCGCGCCGGCGCTTCCATTCGCCATCTATGCGATTGTGGAGTTGCAGCCGTTCGCGCTTTTCGCAGGGCTGGCGGTTGCACTGTTCTACACGTGGCCGATCTGGCTGCTGATTGGGCCGGTATTCTTCATCTACGTCTCCTATCTCAAGAACCGACGGAAGTGGCTGAGAGACTCGACGGTCGTATACCTGTCGGCCTTTGCCTTGGCGTCTGAATGCGCGTTTATGTTCTGGTTCTCGCATTGAAGAGGGGCAAGTTCGTAGGGTGGGTTAGCCGCGCGGATACGCGAAGCGCAGCCCGAGAGGCGTAACCCACCTCGTCTGCTTCCGCGGAGACACACAGTGGTGGGTTACGCCTTCGGCTAACCCGCCCTACGATTACGGCTTGCGCCGCCCCTTCGGCGCGATCGTGCTGCCGGCCACGACCTGCAACAGGTCCTTGCGCACGGCTTCGATGTGCCGTTCCAGAAATCGGCAGGCTTCCTCGACCTTCTGCGCGCGGCAGAGCGCGATCAGATGGGCGTGCTCCTTCTCGGCCGTCCCCATCGCCTTGGTGTTGGAGAGCTGGAGGCGCGTGTAGCGGTCGCTGGTCTGGAGCAGCGAGAGCACGATCGCACGGGTGCGCGGCTGCGGGGCGTGCATATAGAGCGCCAGATGGAAGTCGGCATTGAGCTGCCCCCAGTCGCTGACATTCTTCGCCTTGATTGCCTTCTCGAATTGCCTGTGGATGTCGTCCAGCGCATCGAAATCGTCCGCGGAGAAATGCGGCGCCGACTGCGCCAGCAGCCTTGGCTCCAGGATGCAGCGCAGGTCGAACACGTCGTTGATCTCGTCCAGCGACAGCTCGGAGACGATCGCGCCCTTCTGCGGCACGATCCGCACCAGCCCTTCGGCCTCGAGCTGGAATAGCGCTTCGCGAACAGGGATGCGGCTGACGCCATAGGTGTCGCCAAGCGCGTCCTGGCGCAGCTGCGAGCCGGCCGGATAGGTGCCGTCGAGGATCGCCTGCCGGAGCTGGTCGACGATCGCAGCCGACAGCGTGCGATGCTTCAGAGGCTGTTTCATCTGACCTTCTCTTGTCCTTTCCGACTCATCGGCCGAAGCGGTCCCTCTCTTGCATGCTGAAGGACCTAACAAAAGCTAGGGCGCCAGCAAAAGCCGGTGCCCAGCAAAAGCGCGTCCTGCCGCCGAATTGACCGCAATCTCCGTTTGACACCCAAAATGTATAAATTATACATTCGGCGATAGCACGACAAATTTCGGGGTTGGGGCCTCTCCATGATCGAGCAGACGATGCCGACCACGCGCGCGTTCAGCGTCCGACGCACGGTCGTCCGCGCCTCCAGTGCCCTGCTCGCCTGCGAGCGGATCGCGCTGATGGGCCTGATGTACCTGCTCACCGGCCTGATCCTGGTGAACGTCGTGACCCGCTACTCGCACTTCCCGATCTACTGGATCGACGAGTCCGCGGTCTATTGCGTGGTCTGGCTGACCTTCATCGGCGCCTCGGCGATGACGCGGCTGCGGCTCGACTTCGCGGTCACGATGCTGACGGAACGTCTTTCGCCCCGCCACCAGAAGATCGCGAAGGTGATCTCGACCGGCCTCGTCGTCGTATTCGGCATCGCCCTGATCGTCACCTGCGTGCTCTGGATGGATCCGATCGGATTGGCCCGGGCCGGTTTCGACGGGCGCAAGCTCGCCGCCGACACCTTCAACTTCCTCTACACCGAGCACACCCAGACGCTGAACTGGCCGACCTGGGTCCTCTATCTGACGCTGCCGATCTTCGCGGTGTCGATGACCGTGCATGGCCTCGCCAACCTCCTGGAAGATCTCGAACTGGTGCCGCGGACGCCGCCAAAGGGCTTTGCGCTCTCCGAGCTTGACGGGGTCAACTGATGATCACCTCGGCAGCCTTCGTCGCGATCATGCTGGTCGGCGTGCCGATCGGCCTCTGCCTGTGCCTCGCCGGCCTCGTCTACATCGCCGCATCCGGCAACCCGGTGCTGTTCCAGTCCTATCCGCTCCAGCTGTTCGGCGGCGTCGACAGCTACGGCCTGATCGCCATTCCGCTCTTCATCCTGATCGGCGAGATCATGAACGGCGGCGGCATCACAAGGCGCATCGTCGACATGGCGATGGCCTTCGTCGGCTCGCTCAAGGGCGGGCTCGCCTACGTCAACATCCTCGCCAACATGTTCATCTCCTCGATCCTGGGATCCGCCACCGCGCAGGTCGCGATCATGGCCCAGATCATGGTGCCGGAGATGGAGAAGAAGGGCTACGACAAGACCTTCGCGGCGGGACTGACCGCCTATGGCGGCATGCTCGGTCCGATCATCCCGCCCTCGGTGATGTTCGTGGTCTACAGCGTGCTCGCGCAGGTCTCGGTCAGCGACATGCTGATCGCCGGCATCGTGCCGGGCGTCATCCTCACCGTGATGTTCTGCCTCGTCATCGCGCTGATGGGATACATCTACAACTATCCCCGCGCCGACTATCAGACGCCGCGCCAGCGCGTCATGACGATCGTGCGGACCTCGCCGACGCTGCTGATCCCGATCGTCATCGTCGGCACCATCTTGAGCGGCCTCGCCAACGCGACGGAATCCGCCGCTGTCGGCGCGGTCGCCGCGGCACTCGTTGGGAAATACTGGACCAAGGAGTTCGAGTTCTCCCAGCTGCCGCAGATGATGCTGCGCAGCGGCATCTATTCGGCGATCGTGCTGTTCCTCGTCGCCGCCGCAGCCGTGTTCTCCTGGGTGCTGATCTTCGGCAAGGTGCCGCAGGAAACCGCCGGCTGGATCCAGTCGGCCGCCAAGGACCCGATCAGCTTCATGCTGATCTGCAACGTGATCCTGCTGGTGATCGGCACGGTGATCGCCGGGCTGATCATGACGGTGCCGATCCTGCTGCCGGTCGCGACCGACGTCTATCACATCGATCCCCGGCATTTCGGCGTCGTCGTGGTGATCAACCTGGTGCTCGGCCTGCTGTCGCCGCCGGTCGGGCTCTGCTTCTTCGTCGCGGCCGCCGTCACCGGCGCCAAGCCCGGCAAAATGTTCATGGTGACGCTGCCCTTCTTCGTCATCTCCTGTGTCCTGCTGGTGCTGCTCTCGCTCTATCCCTCGCTCTCCCTGATCCTCATCAAATAGGCCCATCCAAAAGGAGCCCGACCATGCCGCTTTCACGCCGCCGCTTTCTCGCCGCCAGTGCCGCCGCATCGGTGTTCGCACCCTCGCTTGCGCTCGCCCAGGCCAAGGAATTCCGCCTCGGCCTGATCACGCCGAACGGCCATTCCTGGAACAAGGCCGCCATCAAGTTCGGTGACGAGCTCAAGGCCGCGACCAGCGGCCGCCTGACCCTGACCGTGTTCCACTCCGGCCAGCTCGGCAACGAGCCCGCGATGATGCAGCAATTGCAGTCGGGCGCGCTCGACATGGGCTTCATCCAGGCCGCCGAGCTCGGCTCGCGCGTGCCGCACATCGCCGCGATCAACGCGCCCTACATCGTCCGCTCGACGCCTGCGGTCGCGAAGTTCGTGCGGCATCCGGCGGCGATCAAGCTGTTCGAGGTGCTGCCGCAGGAGACCGGCACGATCGGGCTCGGCTGGGGCATCACCGGCATGCGCGCGGTATTCTCGTCCAAGGACCTGAATTCGCTGGCCGACATCAAGGGCATGAAGCTGCGCATCAACCCGACGCCGGTCTATCGCGACTTCTATTCCTCGCTGGGTGCCGCGCCGACGCCGATCCCGACGCCGCAGGTGTTCGACGCGATGGCCAATGGCCAGGTCGACGGTCTGGAGGCCGATCTCGAATTCTCCTGGAACCAGCGCTTCGACAAGGTCTCGAAGGTCATCCTCCAGATGAACGCCGTCTTCATGCCAATGGCGGCGGTCGTCTCGGGCCGGGTCTGGCAGACGCTCCCCGCAGCCGACCGCGAGCTGATCGCCAAGACCGTCAAATCGACGCTCGACGCGCAGATCGACGAGTTGGCCTCCAACGAGCCCGCCCTGATCGAGAACTTCCGCAATGCGCCGATCCCGATCCGGCAGGTGCCGGCCGGCGATACCGAGGCGGTCATTGCCGAGTTCGACAAGATCTGGCTGCCCAAGGCGCCGGTGCTGGCCGAATTGCGCAAGGTCGGCGCGACGCTCTGATCCCATCCGTCATCGTCTTCACAGCACCCGGCGGCGCCAGCCCCCCGCCGGCAATACACTTGGAGTGAACTCATGAGCCCCCGCATTTCCTGGCAAGGCGTTTTCCCGGCCGTCACCACGCAATTCCATGACGATCTCTCGCTCGACATCGATGCGACCGCGAAGGTGATGGACGGGCTGATCCGCGACGGCGTCTCCGGCCTGATCGTCTGTGGCTCCGTCGGCGAGAACACCTCGCTGGAGCGCAAGGAGAAGGTCGCGATCATGGAAACGGCGAAGTCGGTCGCCGCCGGGCGCGTGCCCGTGCTGTGCGGCATCGCCGAATTCACCACGGCCTTCGCGGTCGAGACGGCGAAAGAAGCCGCACGTGTCGGCATCGACGGCGTGATGGTGATGCCGGCCCTGGTCTATTCGTCGAAGCCGCACGAGACCGCCGCGCATTTCCGCGCCGTTGCCACCGCGACCGACCTGCCGGTGATGCTCTACAACAATCCGCCGATCTACAAGAACGACGTCACGCCGGATATCCTCGCCTCGCTCGCCGACGTCGAGACCGTGGTCTGCTTCAAGGATTCCTCCGGCGACACGCGGCGCTTCATCGACACCCGCAACATGGTCGGCGACCGCTTCGTGCTGTTCGCAGGCCTGGACGACGTCATCGTCGAGAGCGTCGCCATGGGCGCGGTGGGCTGGGTCTCCGGCATGTCGAACGCCTTTCCGCGCGAAGGCGAGACGCTGTTCCGGCTTGCCAAAGCGGGGCGCTTTGCCGAGGCGATGCCGCTCTACGAATGGTTCATGCCGCTCTTGCATCTCGACGCGCGCCCGGACCTCGTCCAGTGCATCAAGCTGTGCGAGCACATCATGGGCCGCGGCACCGCGCTGACCCGCCCGCCGCGGCTGGCGCTACTGCCGCAGGAAAAGGCCGAGGTCGAGGCCATGATGGTCAAGGCGCTCAAGAACCGGCCGCGTTTGCCGGATGTCGGGCTGAAGGCGGCGTAAGCGTGCATTGCGTAGGGTGGGCAAAGCGAAAGCGTGCCCACCATTTCCAAAAACGATCGCGGAGAGATGGTGGGCACGGCGCTATGCGCCTTTGCCCACCCTACGAAGTGGCCCGCTTCTTCTTCGCGTTCAGCGCGGACGCCACGCGGCTCACGGGCGGCTTGCCCAGCACGCCGCTGATCTCGTTCGTGGCCGCCAGAAGCTTGTCCATGTCGACGCCAGTCCTGACGCCCATGCCCTCGAGCATGTAGACGACATCCTCGGTCGCGACATTGCCGGTCGCGCCCGGTGCGTAGGGACAGCCGCCGAGACCGCCGGCGGCGGCATCGATGACGCGGACGCCCTCCTCCATGCCGGCATAGAGATTGGTGAGCGCTTGGCCGTAGGTGTCGTGGAAATGCATCGCGAGATGGGCCGCGGGGATGTTGGCGACAACGGCCCGCAGCATCTCCTTCGCCTTGACCGGCGTGCCGACGCCGATGGTATCGCCGAGCGAGATTTCGTAGCAGCCGAGATCCCACAGCGTCTTCGCCAGATCCGCCACGGCCTTGGGCTTGATCTCGCCGTCGAACGGACAGCCCAGCACGCAGGAAATATAGCCGCGCACCCTGACGCCGTCGGCCTTGGCGCGTACCAGCACCGGCTTGAACCGCTCGATCGACTCCGCGACCGTGCAGTTGATGTTGGCCCGCGAAAAGCCCTCGGACGCCGCGGCGAACACCGAGACGACCTGCGCGCCCGCCGCGCGTGCGGCGTCATAGCCCTTCTCGTTCGGCACCAGCACGTGGAATTCGGCGCCCTTCACGTGGGCAACGCCGCGCAGCACGGCATCGGAGCTCGCCATCTGCGGGATCGCCTTGGGCGAGACGAAGGCCCCGACCTCGACGGTGGTGAGGCCGGCTACGACCAGCGCCTCGACGAAGGCGATGCGGGCCTCGACGCTCACAGGCGTCTTCTCGTTCTGGAGGCCGTCGCGTGGCCCCATTTCGATGATGCGGACCTGGTCGCTCATGTCACTCTCACTCGCCCGACGGCTCGACCACGGCGAGCTCGACGCCTTCCTGGACGATGTCGCCGACCTTGCATTTGATCGACTTCAGCACGCCGGCATAGGGCGCGCGCAGCGTCTGCTCCATCTTCATCACCTCCAGCGTCAGGATCGGCGCGCCCTTCTCGAGCGTGGCGCCCTCCTCCGCCAGCACGGCGACGACCGTGCCCGGCAGCGGTGCCGCGATCTTGTCCTCGCCGGCCTGCTCCTCGGTCTCGCCGCCGAACGGATCGACCCAATGCAGGTCGAAGCGGCCGTTGCGGGTGCGCAAGTAAAGCTCATGGCCGTCGATGACAGCCGCGACCTGTGACTTGACACCATCAAGCGTCAGATCGAAGCCACCGTCCCGCGGGACAATCGCGAACGCCAGCTCGCGTTCGCCGATCAGCAGCGTCGACGGGCCGCTGCCGTAGTTCAGCATGATCTTCTGCTCGGGCCCATGTCCGATGCCGTGTCCGACGCGGAAGGCAAAACTGCGCTGGCGGCGGCCGACCGGCATCCAGCCAAACGTCTGCCACGGCGAATTCGCGTTCACCCGGGCAGCCTTGCGCTCGTCGTTGATAACAGCGGCAACCGCCGCGCACAGCTCGAGCTCGCCGGGCGCTGCCGCAGCCGGTGTCAGGACCGCCAGTTCACGCTCGATGAAGCCGGTGTCGATCGCGTTGGCCCGCACTTTTGGGTGCGTCACCAGCGCCGACAGGAACGGGATGTTGGTGACGATGCCGCGGACGTCGGACTCTTCCAGCCCACGGTTCAGCCGCTCGATTGCGACGTCACGCGTCGGCGCCCACGCGATCATCTTGGCGAGCATCGCATCGTAATAGGGCGAGACGCTATCGCCCTCGCGATAGCCGGCATCGATGCGCAGGCCGCCGGTCTCGGCCGGCAGGCGCCAGGTCGATATCTTGCCGACCGACGGCATGAAGTTCTTGGTCGGATTTTCGGCGTAGACACGCGCCTCGACGGCGTGGCCGTTGAGGYGGATCTCGTCCTGCTTCAGCGGCAGCGCCTCGCCGAAGGCGACGCGCAGCTGCCACTCGACCAGGTCGATGCCGGTGATCAGCTCGGTCACGGGATGCTCGACCTGAAGGCGCGTGTTCATCTCGATGAAGAACACGTCCTTGCCGTCGGAGACGAACTCGATGGTGCCGGCACCGACATAGTCGACGGCGCCCGCCGCTTTTCGCGCGGCGGCGCAGACGGTTTCGCGCTGCGCGGGGTTCAGCGTCGGCGACGGCGCCTCCTCGATCACCTTCTGGTGCCGGCGCTGCAACGTGCATTCGCGCTCGAACAGCGAGAGCAGATTGCCGTGGCTGTCGCCGATCACCTGCACCTCGATGTGGCGGGGATTGTCGACATATTTCTCGATCAGCATGCGATCGTCGCCGAACGCGGCCTTGGCCTCGCGCTTGGCGCTGACGATCGCCGGCCCAAGCTCGGCCGCCGAGCGCACGATACGCATGCCGCGGCCACCGCCGCCGGCAGACGCCTTGACCAGCACGGGAAACCCGATCTTGCCGGCCGCCTTCGACAGCGTCACCTCGTCCTGGGCCTCGCCGTGATAGCCGGGCACCAGCGGCACGCCGGCCTTCTCCATCAGCGCTTTCGAGCCGGACTTCGAGCCCATCGCCGTCATCATTCCGGCGGTCGGCCCCACGAAGACCAGCCCCGCATCGAGGCAGGCATGCGCAAACTCGGCATTCTCCGACAGGAAGCCGTAGCCGGGATGCACGGCCTCCGCGCCGGTCTTGCGCGCGGCCTCGATCAGCCGCTCGACGTTGAGATAGCTGTCGCGGGCCCGCGCCGGCCCCAGCAGCACGGCCTCGTCGGCGAGCGCGACATGCATCGCGTCACGGTCGGCCTCGGAATAGACCGCGACCGTGCGCAGGCCCATGGCGCGGGCGGTGCGGATGACGCGGCAGGCGATCTCGCCGCGGTTGGCGATCAGGAGCGTGCGAAAACGCCGGTAGAGCTTTGAGCGGTCCATCGCATCACATCCTGAACAGGCCGAATTTCGTCGGCTCGATCGGCGCATTCGACGCCGCCGAGAGGCCAAGCCCGAGCACCAGCCGTGTGTCGGCCGGGTCGATCACGCCGTCGTCCCACAGGCGCGCGGTCGCATAATAAGGATGCCCCTGGCTCTCATATTGCGCGCGGATCGGGCTGCGGAATGTCTCTTCGTCTTCCTTCGACCAGCTATCGCCCTTGGCCTCGATATTGTCGCGCCGGACCTGGCTCAGCACCATCGAAGCCTGCTCGCCGCCCATCACCGAGATGCGCGCGTTCGGCCACATCCACAGGAAGCGCGGTGAGTAGGCGCGGCCGCACATGCCGTAATTGCCGGCGCCGTAGGAGCCGCCGATGACGACGGTGAATTTCGGCACCGAGGCGGTCGCAACCGCGGTGACGAGCTTGGCGCCGTCGCGCGCGATGCCGCCGGCCTCGTATTTCTTGCCGACCATGAAGCCGGTGATGTTCTGCAGGAACACCAGCGGAATGCCACGCTGGCAGCACAGCTCGATGAAATGCGCCCCCTTCAGCGAGCTCTCGCTGAACAGGATGCCGTTGTTGGCGATGATGCCGACCGGAAAACCCCAGATATGGGCGAAGCCGCAGACCAGCGTGGTGCCGTAGAGCTTCTTGAATTCGTCGAACTCCGAGCCGTCGACGATGCGGGCGATGATGTCGCGGACATCGAACGGTTTTCTGCCGTCGACGGGCACCACGCCGTAGATCTCCTCCGCGGCAAACAGCGGATCGCGCGGCGGATGCATATTGAGGTTCGGCCGCGCTAACGGTTTGAG
>NZ_JBFULT010000261.1:0-10279 GCF_054049755.1 Bradyrhizobium sp. P5_C11_2 | reverse complement strand
GCCGCGGGCCATGCCGAGCCCGATGCCGCCATTGCCTCCCGTTACGACCGCGACCTTGCCGCGGAGATCGAACCGGCTGGATGTCATGCTTTTATTCCCTGGTTTCTTCTATTGGTTGCTCTGCCAGATCAGCACCAGCCCGAAACCGGCCATGGCTGCGCCATAGCCGGCCCATTGCAGCTGGTTGACCATGAAGCTCGATCGCGGCCAGGCGATGGTGCCCGTGCCCTGTCCGATCCAGAGCAGCCCGACGGCGAGGGCAAACAGGCCTGCGATCAGCAGAAATCTGCGCATGCATTCCTCCCCATTGGACTGCTTCTGTCGCGGCTCGCGGCGTAAACGTTTGACGCGACCACGAAAACTTGGGCGGCACAGTAGCCGTAGCTCTGCTGCAGATACAATGGTCCGCGGGCGCAACGCCCGGGGACGAGCTGCGCGATGATGTCCGGGGTCCTACTTATCTTTGAAGGTCAGCGTTGGCGGACGAACCGCCCATAACGAAAAAGCCCCGGGCGATGCCGGGGCTTTGACGTCTGAATGTGAGGTCAGATCAGTACTTCGCGACGACCGGACCGGTCCAGTTGAAGCGGTAGACCAGCGAGGTCGAGATCGTCTGGTTCCAGCTGTTGGCACGGATGCTCCGACCCGTGGCAATGTTGCCGCCGTCGAACAGTTCGTCCTGAGTCTTGGCGTTGTAGAAGGCCGAACGATACTCGGTCTTCATGAACCAGCCGGGCGAGGAGATGCCGAAGAAGTTCAGGCTGTTCTCGACGCCACCACCAACGAACCAGCCGTTGCGGTTATAGCCGTTGAGATGGATACCGGCGGGAACGCCAGCCAGCGTCATGAAATTGGTGCTGCCGAAGTGGGCGCCGGAGTAGCCGCCGTTGACGTAGGAGAGAACGTTCGGAGCGACCAGCCAGCCGAGGCGCACGCCAGCAGCCCAGGAGTCTTCCAGCTTCTGGTTGCCAGTGATGCCGGCGATCGGATCCTGGACGGTGGCGCGGATGCTGCCGAACTGACCGTCGGCGAACACGCCGGCGACCMAGGTGCCGCTGAACTGCCAGTCGTAGCCGAGACCGACGGTGCCGAACCAGCCCGAACCACCCTGACGTTGGGTGATCGTCAGCGGAACAGCGCCAACCGTGGTCTGGACGTTCTGATCAGCGTTCGAGAGGCCACCGCCGCCGCCGCCGAAGATGTAGAAGCCGGTCCAGTTCGCGACCGGCGCGGGAGCCGGAGCCTTCACGTAGGGACGGGCCCCAAGGTCGGCCGCCGAGGCCGAACCGGTCATCGCCGCAATCGCGGTCAGTGCGAGCAAAATCTTCTTCATCTTAAAATCCCCAACTTTGGTCTGTCCGGCAGGCGCGAGCGCACTGAAGTTCGTTTGATCTGATGCCCGGACTATAGACGTTTCCGACCGAAATGCTGTTGCCGGGCAGGCACAGTCGCCGGAAAACGCCGGCCGGACGGGATTCGGATCGCCGTCGCCAGATTCGCAAAAGATACGCGATTTCAGTGTGTTACGCAGAGCGCCGGAGTTCGGGCTCCGGTAACTTCTCGTTAGGAAACCGGCTTTGTCCGAAATGGAGGCAAATCCTGCCTCGGCCTTGGAACCGGTGAGTCGCTGGCCGAGTCGCCCGTTGCTGGCGATCTGCCTGGAACGACAGCCGGTCGACGGACCGGCGCAAATAGTCGCGACAAGGCGGAAGCACAAATAAAAAAGCCCCGGACTTCGGCCGGGGCTTTTGACGAGAGATCGCGGTTTCAGACGTCGAGCAGCTCCTCATTGGCAAATTCGGCCTTGTCAGAAATGAAGGCAAACCGTGCCTCGGCCTTGGTGCCCATCAGCCGCTCCACCGAATCCGCCGTGGTGTCGCGGTCGTCGGCGAGCAGAACCACCTTCAGCATGGTCCGCCGGGCCGGATCCATGGTGGTTTCCTTGAGTTGCGCCGGCATCATCTCGCCGAGGCCTTTGAAGCGATTGACCTCGACCTTGGCGTTGGCGTTGAACTCGCTCTTGATCAGCGCCTCCTTGTGCGCGTCGTCGCGGGCGTAGACCGATTTGGAGCCATGCGTGAGCTTGTAGAGCGGCGGCACCGCCAGGAAGAGGTGGCCCTGGTCGATCAGCGGCCGCATCTGCTGGTAGAAGAAGGTGATCAGCAACGAAGCGATGTGGGCGCCGTCGACGTCGGCGTCGGTCATGATGATGATGCGCTGATAGCGCAGATCCTCTTCGCGATACTGCGCGAGCATGCCGCAGCCGATCGCCTGCACGAGGTCGGAGAGCTGGGCGTTCCCCGCCAGCTTGTCCTTGCCGGCGGAGGCGACGTTGAGGATCTTGCCGCGTAGCGGCAGCACGGCCTGGGTCTTGCGGTCGCGCGCCTGCTTGGCGCTGCCGCCGGCCGAGTCGCCCTCGACGATGAAGAGTTCGGAGCCTTCGGTGCCGGCATCGCTGCAGTCGGCGAGCTTGCCGGGCAGGCGGAGTTTTTTGCCCGCGGTCTTGCGTGCGGTTTCCTTCTCCTGCCGGCGACGCAGGCGCTCCTCGGCGCGATCGACCACGAAGTCGAGCAGCCTGTTGGCCATGTTCGGATTGCCCGACAGCCAGTGGTCGAATGGATCCTTTATCGCCTGTTCGACGATGCGCTGCGCTTCGGCGGTGGCGAGACGATCCTTGGTCTGGCCCTGGAATTCAGGCTCGCGCACGAACACCGAGAGCATCACGGCCGCGCCGACCATGACGTCTTCCGAGGTGATGGAGGCCGCGCGCTTGCCCTGGCCGACGCGCTCGGCGTGATCCTTCAGGCCGCGCAGCAGCGCGCTGCGCAGGCCGGATTCATGCGTGCCGCCGTCGGGCGTCGGCACGGTGTTGGTGTAGGACGACAGAAAACCGTCGGCATCCGCGGTCCAGGCCACCGCCCATTCGCAGGCGCCGTGCGCGCCGTTGCGGCCGGATTTGCCGGAGAAGATGTCGGGATGCACCAGCGTGTCGGCGTGGATCGCGGCGGCCAGATAATCCTTCAGGCCGCCGGGGAAGTGGAACGTCGCCTCCGCCGGCACATCCTCGACGCCCTTCAACAGTTCAGGCGCGCAATTCCAGCGGATCTCGACGCCGCCGAACAGATAGGCCTTCGAGCGCGTCATCTTGAACAGGCGCTGCGGCTTGAACGCGGCCTTGGCGCCGAAGATGTCGGTGTCGGGCTTGAAGCGCACGCGGGTGCCGCGACGGTTGTTGATCTTGCCGAGGTCTTCGAGCTTGCCCTTCGGATGGCCGCGCTCGAAACTCATGCGATAGAGTTTCTGGCTGCGCGCGACCTCGACCTCGAGACGCGAGGAGAGGGCGTTCACAACGGAGATGCCGACGCCGTGCAGACCGCCGGAGGTCTCGTAGACCTTGCTGTCGAACTTGCCGCCCGAATGCAGCGTGCACATGATGACTTCGAGCGCCGACTTCTTTGGAAATTTCGGATGCGGATCGATCGGGATGCCGCGGCCGTTGTCGGTGACTGTCAGAAAGCCGTCTGCGCTGAGCTCGACGCCGATGAAGGTCGCGTGTCCCGCCAGGGCCTCGTCCATCGAGTTGTCGATGACTTCGGCGAAGAGATGATGCAGCGCCTTCTCGTCGGTGCCGCCGATATACATGCCGGGCCGGCGCCGCACCGGCTCCAGGCCTTCGAGCACCTCGATGTCGGCCGCGGTGTAGTCGGCTTCCGCGCCGCTCGCGCGGCTGGCCGCCTTGGCGGGCGCACGGGGCTTCGGCTCGTTGCCGCCGAACAGGTCGTCTTTTGCTTTTGTCTTCAATTGTTTGGACATATGTCTTGATGTGTTTTGAGGATCGCGCAAGCGGCGAATCGGTTGGCGTGACTATGCCACTTCTGGCTTGAAAAGGTCACCGCAGGGCGGACTGGGCGGTGTGGTTGGAAGCTAATCCCGGCGATTTTACGCCGCGGGCCCACCAGTTCCCGGCAATTTGACGTCCAGGTCCGGGCTCAGTCGGACTTTGTGACTTGATGTCACACAAGTCCTTGGCTTACCAGTCATTTTCATTTGTCTGGGACCTGTTCGGGGCGGGAAGGCTATCTGGAATGGAGCAGTATGCGCACGCACTGGCCGACTTCGTGCGCGCTCACCAGGTCTGGGCGGCCCCGATCGTGTTCCTGCTCGCATTCGGGGAATCGCTCGCCTTTATCTCGCTCCTGATCCCGGCCTGGGGCGCGCTGGTCGCCATCGGTGCGCTGATCGGGGTCAGCGGCATCAGCTTCTATCCGGTCTGGATTGCCGGCGGCCTCGGCGCGGCGCTGGGCGACTGGGTCTCCTACTGGTTCGGCTACCGCTACAAGGAGCAGGTCGCGCAGATGTGGCCGCTCTCGCGTTATCCGGAACTCCTCCCCAGGGGCGAGGCCTTCGTGCGCAGCTGGGGCGTGCCCAGCATCTTCATCGGCCGCTTCTTCGGGCCGTTGCGCGCCTCGGTGCCGCTCGCCGCCGGGATCTTCGAGATGCCCTATTGGAGTTTCCAGGTCGCCAATTTCACCTCGGCGCTGGTCTGGTCGGCGGCGCTGCTGCTGTTCGGCGACGTGATCGCGAAGATCATGGAATTGATCTGGCGCGTGATCTGACCGGGCAGCAGGCCGCCCGGTCAGCGCGCTGCGATGACGTCAGAGCGAGGCGTTCCAGATTGCGGGGACCCAGCGATAGCCCGCGCCATCCTTCTCGACCCGGACAAGGCCGGGGAAGGCGGCGTGGAAGGCCTGGATCGGCATCTTCTCGGCGATCGCCATGTCGTAGAGCTTGCGCCGCGTCTGCTGCGCCAGCGGCTTGTCGACGTCGGAGGCGATGTTCCACTCGGGATGCTTGACGAACAGGAACGCCGCGCCTGCGGTGATATCGACCTGCACCAGCACCTTCTCCGAGCCAGACGCGACGACGAAGGAGGTGTGGCCCGGCGTGTGGCCCGGGCTTGCTAGCGCGGTGATGCCGGGCGCGACCTCCTTGCCGGAATCGTATTGCGTCACCTTGCGCCCGAGCGCGTCGAACACGCGGCGGATGTTCTTGAAGTTGCCCTCGAGGATGGGATTGCCCATGCCCTTGCTCATCTCGCCGTCGTCCATCCAGAACTTCCACTCCACCGAGGGCACCATGATCTCGGCATTGGCGAAGGCCGGCTTGTTCTCAGCGGCGAGCAGGCCGTTGATGTGGTCGCCGTGAAAGTGCGAGAGGATCACGGTATCGACCGCTGCACGGTCGATGCTGGCGGCCGCCAGGTTGTTGTGGAACTGCCCGACCTTGCCCTTGGTCTGCGTGAACTGGTCCGGTCCGAGACCGGTGTCGATCACGACGAGCTTGGAGCCGGTGTTGACGACGACCGGGCTGAAGGTGTGGGTGACCTTGTCGGTCGGCAGGTGGTTCTCGGCAAAGATCTTGTTGATGTCGTCCTTGCTGGCGCCGGCCGCGTAATTGTCGGGGAGGTTGACGGTGGTGACGCCGTCGCAGACCACCGTGACCTGGTGGGTGCCGACATTGTACCGGTAGAAGCTCGCATTCTGCGTCGCAGCCAGGGGCGCTGCGGCGTGCGCGGGAGATGTCTTCATGAAGGGCGGCAGGAGCGCCGAGGCGGCGGCGCCGGCTAGCGTTGCGCGACGAGTGATCTCGGTCATGGCGATGTCCTGGGGCTGGGTTGCGCTGATGGCACGGACTGGCGAGGTTTGGCTCGGCAGTCTTTCTCCGGAACCCCCTTGGTTAAAGGAAATTCCGTTGCAGCCCGATGACATCGGGTGCGGCATGCTGCCATCTCCCGCTGTCGATTTGGACTTGACCCCGGAACCCTCTGGCCTTATGTGCCCCGCCATGATCAACGCCGCGACCATCCTGTTCGCCCGTCGCCGCCGCCGCAGCTCTGCGGTTTGGGCGGTCGATCGCGTTTGAGATCATCGTCTTTGCCGCTGGACCCGATCCGCGGCATTCTCTCTCCTGTCAGCGCGATCTGATCCGGCGGCCCCCCCAAGGAGGCCCAGCAGGAGACCACGATGTACACGCCCCCCTTTTTCAAGCAGGACCGCGCCGCGAGCCTGAAATTCGCCGCCGAGCGCGGCTTCGGCACCATATGTGCCTTCGACGGCCAAAAGCCGGTCGCATCCCCGCTGCCGTTCTATCTGACCTATGGCGATGACGGCACGCCGCATGCCGCCTTCCACGTTGCTCGTCACAATCCGCTGCTAAAGCTAGCGGACCGGACGACGTCCTGGCTGCTCGCGGTCAACGGCCCGGACGCCTATGTATCGCCGGACTGGTACGTCTCGCCGGATCAGGTGCCGACCTGGCTCTACCAGGCGGTGCATCTGACCGGGCCGGTGCGGTTGTTGTCGGACGATGAGCTGGCGGTGCAGATCGACACGCTCAGCGACAAGTTCGAGAACTGGCTGCCGCCGAAGAAGCCATGGACGTCGGGCAAGATGACGGCGGGCCGCCTCGAGGCGCTGAAGAAGGGGATCGTGGGTCTGGTCATGACGGTTGAAGAGGTCGAAGGCAGCTTCAAGCTCAACCAGCACAAGTCGGACGCCGACTATACGGCGATCGCCAATGCGCTCGGTGCGCAAGCCCACGCCGACGCGAGGGAGATCGCGCAACTGATGCAGGACGTGAGGCCGGAGGCCTTCGTGAACGAAACCAACATGCTCGAAAGGAGCGCGCCATGAGCCTCACGGAAACCACCAAAGCCCCGACCACCGGCGCGGCCAGCAAGCCTGCCACCGTCTTCGTCGACGGCGGCTCCGGCACCACCGGGCTCGGCATCAACGAGCGGCTGAAGCTCCAGAACGACGTCGCGGTGAAGACGATTGCCGACGACAAGCGCAAGGATCCCGCGGCCAAGAAGGCGCTGATGGAGGAGGTGGATCTCGTCATCCTCTGCCTGCCCGATGATGCCGCCAAGGAAACGGTCGCGCTGATCGACGGCATGGGGCCGTCGGGCCCGAAGGTGCTGGACGCCTCGACCGCGTACCGGGTCGCGCCGGACTGGGCCTACGGCTTTCCGGAGCTGACGCCGGACCAGGCCGGCAAGATCAAGGCCGCGAGGAAGGTGTCCAATCCCGGCTGCTATCCGACCGGCGCGATCGCGCTGCTACGGCCGATCGTCGATGCCGGCCTGTTGCCTTCGGACTATCCTGTCACCGTCAACGCGGTGAGCGGCTATTCCGGCGGCGGCAAGTCGATGATCGCGAGTTTTGAGGACGGCAGCGCGCCGTCCTTCGAGCTCTACGGCCTCGGCTTCGAGCACAAGCATCTGCCGGAGATGCAGCTCTATTCCAACCTGACGCGGCGGCCGATCTTCATTCCGTCGGTCGGCAATTACCGGCAGGGCATGCTGGTCTCGGTGCCGCTCCAGCTCGACACGCTGCCGGGCAAGCCCAGCGGCGCGGACCTGCAAGCCGCGCTGGCAAAGCGTTACGCCGGCTCGAAATATGTCTCGGTGATGCCGCTTCAGAACGAGGCGGCCAAGGGCGGCCGGATCGAGCCCGAGGCGCTGAACGAGACCAACATGCTCGAGCTCTACGTCTTCGCCAGCGACAAGTACCACCAGGCGGTGCTGGTCGCCAGGCTCGACAATCTCGGCAAGGGTGCGTCCGGCGCGGCCGTGCAGAACATGCGGCTGATGCTGGGATTGGCTGACCAGTAGGGCAGTCTCGTGCGCCGGGCGCAGCGCAGCACTTCTTCAGTGATGCGCTGCAGAGCCGGAGCCCATTCTTCTTGCTTCGTCTGTGGCAGTCTGGGTCCCGGCTCGCGCTTCGCGCGTCCGGGACACTAGACTTCAGTACTTCGCAATCACCGGGCCACCGAACCGGTAGTTGATCCGGGCGGTGATCAGATCGACATCCTGACCGATGCGGTCGGTGCGCGAGAATGTGCCGACAGGCGCCAGCACGCCGTTCGCCGTGAGGGTGACGTCGCGGTGACCCATGAACATGTGGTCGTATTCGATGCCGACCGACCAGTTCGGGGCAAAGCCGTAGTCGAAGCCGACGCCGACCGTGCCGCCCCAGCGGGTCTCGTCGGCACCATCGAACTCGGCCCCGGCCAGACCGCCCGTACCGATGCCGCGGTAGCGATCGCGGGTAACGCCGGCGCCGCCCTTCACGTAAAGCAGCGCGTTGTTCCAGGCGTAGCCGACCTGGCCGGTGAACAGGCCGAAGGMGTCGACGCGGGTGCGGTTCGCGACGCCGAAAACGGTGCTGGCACTCCGGCCGGAGAGGTCGGCCCAGTCGCCCTGCGCTTCAAGACCGAACACGAAGGCGCTGCTCTGCCAGCGATAGCCGATCTGGCCGCCGGCGACGGCGCCCGTCGCGTCATGGCATCCTTCCGCAACGCCGGGCGCGAAGCCGACAGTCTGGTCCCAGCACTTGCGTGACGAGCCATAGCCGCCGTTGGCGCCGATATAGAAACCGCTCCAATTGTAGACCGCGGCGATCATCGGTGGCGCCTTGGTGTAGGGACGGGCGGCGAGATCAGCGGCACTGGCCTGGGTCACGACGGCTGCCAGCGACGCGGCGCCGAGCACGGATGCGATCTTCCAATTCATGTCTGCCCCGAATCAATCAATTGCGATGGCCCACTATACCTCTGGATGCGCGACACTTTGTAACAGTCAAACGGCAGCACCGCTGATTCTGTCGCACTGTCATCCTTCGGCAACACCTGGTTGCGCGGCAGGGCAGGTTGGGCAAGGTTGGGGGCGGGCAGGCGGCCGGAACATGGGCTTGATGCCGGGGCCGCCGGAAAGGCGAGGAGGCTTATCGTGCGCCTCCCGGAGCAGGTGACGCCATGGATGAGAGCACGCTGCAGTTCTATCGGGACAACGCCGAGGCCTATGCCGGGTGGGCGAAGGCACCCTCGACGCGGCTGCGTGGCTTTCTCGCGCTGTTGCCGCCCGGTGCCGCGATCCTCGAGCTCGGCTGCGGTGCCGGCAATCATTCGGCCGTGATGCTGGCCGAAGGTTTTTCGGTGCGTGCCACCGACGGCTCGTCGGAAATGGCCGAGATCGCGTCGCGCCGGCTCGGTCATCCCGTCGAGGCGATGCTGTTCGACGAACTGGACGCGCATCAAGCCTATGACGGCGTCTGGGCCAGCGCCTGCCTGCTGCACGCACCGCGCGACGAGCTCGCCGGAATCCTGGCGCGGATTCATCGCGCCCTCAAACCGTCAGGCGTATTCTACGCGAGCTACAAGATGGGCGAAAGCGACGGCCGCGACAGCCTTGGGCGCTACTACAGCTATGTATCGCCGGAGTGGCTTGAAGCGACCTATGCCAGCGCGGGTCCGTGGATCACGCTGTCATCCGATACCAACGTGATTCAGAGCTTCGACCAGACCCCGGCCAACATGCTGAATCTCGTCGTCCGCAAGGCTGCTACCTGATCGCTAGAAGACCTTGAAGATCGCCAGCGCCAGCACGGCCTGGGCGAGGAAGCCGACGGTGAAGGCCAGCGTGCGGAACACCGGGATCCCCAGCGCGTAGACGATCAGATGTGCGACGCGCGACCAGAAATAGACGGCGCAGGCGAGCACGGTCCATTTCGTGGAATAGTCGATCGCATTCAGGATCAGCACCAGCGGCGCGAACAGCACGAGGTTCTCGACCGCATTGTCGTGCGCGAACATCAGGCGGTTCGCCCAGTCCGACTGCGGCTTGTCGTTGCGCGAGGGGTTGGCCAGGGCGCCGCTGAGCCCCCGAATCTGACAGCGGTTGATGGTGTAGGGAATCCAGAGGATTCCGGTCAGGATCACCGTCAAGGTCAGCCAGAACAATTCACGCGTCATAACCCGGTCCCCTCATCAATCGCCGCGGCGGAAGTGGAGCTTATACGAAAGCGCGGAAGATTCCGCTACGCGCGAACCCTGACATAGCTGCCGGGCGCGTCTTCGATCGGCGGCAGCGCCTCGCTGCCGACCGCGCGCGCCGGGACCTCTTCCGGATCGAGCCCGCCCAGCCATTCGCGCCAGTCCGGCCACCACGAGCCCTTGTGCTCCACCGCATCCTTCATCCACTGGGCCACGTTGACGTCCTTGATGGCGTCGTTGGTCCAGTACTGGTACTTGTTCGAGGCGGGCGGATTGACCACGCCGGCGATGTGGCCCGAGCCGGACAGCACATATTTCACCGGGCCGCCGAAGAACTGCGAGCCGTAGAGCACCGACTCGGCCGGCGCGATGTGGTCCTCGCGGGTCGCGAGATTGTAGACCGGCACCATGACCTTGGAGAGATCGAGCAGGGTGTTGTCGGTTGTCG
>NZ_JBFULT010000260.1:0-10280 GCF_054049755.1 Bradyrhizobium sp. P5_C11_2 | reverse complement strand
CAGATTGGTCAGCGCGCGGCATTCGCTCATGAACTTGTCGATGCCGAGCACGATCGCCATGCCCGGCACGAGGCGCGGATCGACCACGGCCAGCGTCGCGGCCAGCGTGATGAAGCCCGCGCCGGTGATGCCGGAAGCGCCCTTCGACGTCAGCATGGCCACGACCAGGATGGTCAACTGCTGGCCGAAGCTGAGATCGAAGCCCAGCGCCTGCGCGATGAACAGCGTCGCCAGCGTCATATAGATGTTGGTGCCGTCGAGGTTGAACGAATAACCCGTTGGCACCACGAGGCCGACCACCGACTTGGAGCAGCCGAGCCGCTCCAGCTTTTCCATCAGGGACGGCAGCGCGCTTTCCGAGGACGAGGTGCCGAGCACGATCAGGAGCTCGTCCTTGATATAGGCCAGGAACTTGAAGATCGAGAACCCCGCGATACGCGCGATGACGCCGAGCACGACGAACACGAACAGCGCCGCGGTGACGTAGAACGTGGCGATCAGCCCGACCAAATTGAGGATCGCACCGGTGCCGAACTTGCCGATCGTATAGGCCATCGCGCCGAACGCGCCGATCGGTGCCGCGCGCATCACGATGGAGATGACGCCGAACACCGCATGCGCGGCGTCATCGATGAAGCTGCGGATGGTGTGGCCGCGCTCGCCGAGGCTCATGATCGCGAAGCCGAACAGCACCGAGAACAGCAGCACCTGCAGGATCTCGCCCTGCGCGAACGCACCAACCACGGTGTCCGGAATGATGTGCAGCACGAAGTCGACGGACTTCTGACCGGCGGCCTGCTTGGCGTAATTTGCAACGGCCGCCTCGTTTGCCGCCGCATTGCCGAAGCCCGCGCCCGGCCTCACCARATTGCCGATGACGAGACCGATCACCWGGGCGAAGGTCGAGACGACCTCGAAATAGACCAGCGCCTTGACGCCGATGCGGCCGACCTTCTTGGCATCCTGGATATGGGCGATGCCCGAAACCACCGTGCAGAAGATGATCGGTGCGATCACCATCTTGATCAGCTTGATGAAGCCGTCGCCGAGCGCCTTGATCCATTCGTTGGTGGCGAACGACGGCCACAACCAGCCGACGATGGCGCCGAGCAGAATCGCGATCAGCACCTGGACGTAGAGAACCTTGTACCACGGCTTGGCGGCGGTCGGCGCGACCGGCGCCCCCGCCATCGTTGTCGTCGTCATCGTTTCACTCCCCCTCAAACTCCGGGGCCAGCCAAGATCAACTTGGCCGGCCCTGTCAATTGGAACTGATCGTTATTGCGCGCTTTACCGGCGGTCGATGATCCGGCGTGCCGCCGGCATCAGTGCGGCGCCGAGCGCGTTCTTGACCAGAGACGCCGCGATGAATGGCGCGACGCCGACCTGCCAGGCCTTGGCAGCACCAAGGCCGAAGGCCAGCCAGCCGAACCCGGCGGCGAAAATGGCGATATGGCCGACGGCCATGGCCGCGAACAGCAGGACCACGCTGCGATCCCAGCCGCGCTCGGCGAGCCAGCCGGTGATGAAGGCCGCCGCAATGAAGCCGAACAGATAACCGGCGGTCGGGCCAACCAGCGGCGCAAGTCCGCCGACCGGGCCGGCGAACACCGGCAGCCCCATCGCGCCTTCGGCGAGATAGGCGATCATGGTTGCGCTGCCAAGCCGCCAGCCATAGGCCGCGCCGATCATCAGCACGACCAGGCTCTGCAGGGTCATGGGCACGTAAGGCAGCGGCAGGCTCACCTTGGCCGACAGCGCCATCAAGGCGGTGCCGAGCGCGACCAGCACGACCGCGCGCAAGCTGCCGACGGTTTCGCCCGGCCGGGTCGGCCACATGACAGCGGCGAGAGGAAGTTGCGGCGCAGCAGTGGATGGGATGGATCTGTCAGACAAGATGAACTCCGGAAGGCTGTTCGGAAACTGGCGGCTATTTAAGCCAGTGAGCGATCCGGTCAACTGCCTCCCGCATCTCATCAGCCGAACGTGCGTAGGACAGTCGTATGAACGAGCGGCCATGGATGGGATCGAAATCGAGACCCGGCGTGGCCGCGACACGGGCCTGTTCCAGCATCTGCTTGGCGAAGTCGAGACTGTCCGACGTGAAATCCGAGACGTCGGCATAGAGGTAGAAGGCGCCGTCGGCAGGCAGAAACCTCGTCAGCCCGGCCCTGGGCAGTCCCTCGATCAGGATGCGGCGGTTTTCCTGATAACCGTGCTTGATCTCCTCCATCTCGGCCGCGCCGTCAAACGCAGCTTCGGCCGCGATCTGCGACAGCGACGGCACCGAGATCGACAGGTTCTGCTGGAGCCGCTCGATCGGCCGCACCAGCACGTCCGGCACGACCATCCAGCCGACGCGCCAGCCCGTCATGCAGAAATACTTCGAGAACGAGTTGATCACGAGTGCGTGCTGCGACAGCGCGGCTGCCGTCACGGCCGGAAACGCATAGTCGAGCCCGTGATAGATCTCGTCCGAAATGAAGCGGATGCCGGCGTCTTCCGCCGCCGCGATCAGGCTGGAGAGCGCCTCCCTCGACATCATCGTTCCCGTCGGATTGGCGGGACTGCCGACCAGCACACCCTTCAGCGGCGCCTTGCGGTGGGCGGCGAGCAGCGCCTCGCCGGTGAGCGCATGGCGCGTCTCGTCGGAGGTCTCGATCAGCACCGGCTCGCAGCCGAGCGCGGTGAGGATATGGCGGTACGGCGGATAGCCCGGCACTGTCACGGCGACGCGATCGCCGGGTTCGAACATCGCCAGGAACGCCAGGATGAAGCCGCCGGACGAGCCCGT
The DNA here is from genome assembly GCF_054049755.1 of Bradyrhizobium sp. P5_C11_2. Lineage (NCBI taxonomy): Bacteria > Pseudomonadati > Pseudomonadota > Alphaproteobacteria > Hyphomicrobiales > Nitrobacteraceae > Bradyrhizobium > Bradyrhizobium sp. P5_C11_2. Next base: position 7,486 of record NZ_JBFULT010000260.1, on the reverse strand, counting down.
CGTCACCACGATCCGCTCGGGGCTGACGGCGCAGCCATAGGCATCGCGATAATGCCGCGCGATGCGCTCGCGGAGCGAGGGGATGCCGAGCGCGGAGGTGTAATCGATCCGCCCGGCTTCGAGCGCGGCATGGGCGGCCGCGATCGCGGTCTTGGGCGCGGACGCGGAGGGCTGGCCGACCTCCATATGAATGACATGGCCGCCGGAGGCCTCGATTCGGGCCGCAGCCGCCATCACGTCCATCACCATGAACGGGGGAACATCGCTGCGGCGGGACGGCTCGAGCCACTGCCCCACCCGGTTCCTCAATGTCGCATCGTGCATCGATTTCTGCTATTTCGCTGGCGGACCGGTCCGTTCGGTCCGGAAAACCGGGCACTTGCGCCCCAGACTGGCCGCATTGTACGGCTCATAAGGGCATATCGCGTATCCGGTCCGCCGCCAATCGCCAAAACCAATCACGAAACTGCTTGACCAAGACCACTTGACCGAGCCCGTTTGACCCAGACCGCTTGATGTTGCTCCAGATCGCATTGCGCAAGAAGGCCTCCGCCCTCACCGCCCTCGTCACGGCTGCGGCGATCGCGCTGTTGCCGCTCCCGGCGGCACAGGCGCAGCAGAAGGGCCCGCCAATCCTGCGCGACACCGAGACCGAGCAGCTCCTGCGCGAATACACGCGCCCGATCCTGCGCGTCGCCGGTCTGGAGAAGCAGAACATCCAGATGGTGATCATCAACGAAGCGTCGTTCAACGCCTTCGTCGCCGACGGTCGCCGCATCTTCGTCAATTACGGCGCGATCCTGCAATCGGAGACGCCGAACCAGATCATCGGCGTGCTCGCGCACGAGACCGGGCATCTGGCCGGCGGGCATCTGTCCAAGCTGCGCGAGCAGCTCGCCAATGCCCAGACCCAGATGATCATCGCGATGCTGCTCGGCGCCGGCGCGATCGCGGTCGGCAGCACCCGCGGCAGCAGCAGCGCCGGCAACAACGGGCTTGCCAATGCCGGCGCCGCCGCGATCGCCGGACCGCAGGAGATGATCCGCCGTACGCTGCTGTCCTACCAGCGCCAGCAGGAAGAGAACGCCGACCGCGCCGGCGTGAAATTCCTGACCGCGACCCAGCAGTCGCCGAAGGGCATGTACGAGACCTTCAAGCGCTTCACCAGCGAGAGCCTGTTCGCCGCGCGTGGCGCCGATCCCTATCTCCAGTCGCATCCGATGCCCGCCGAGCGCGTCGCAGCGCTCCAGGAATTCGCCAGCTCCAGCCCCTATTGGGACAAGAAGGACGATCCCGCGCTCCAGCTCCGCCACGACATGGTGCGCGCCAAGATCTCGGCCTTCATGGAACGGCCGGAGACGGTGTACCGCCGCTATCCGCAGTCGAACGACAGCCTGCCGGCGCGTTACGCCCGCGCCATCAGCACCTATCTCCACGGCGATTTGCGTAGCGCGCTCGCCCAGATCGACGCCCTGATCCAGGTCCAGCCGAACAATGCGTATTTCTACGAGGTGCGCGGCCAGGCCCTGCTGGAAAGCGGCAAGCCCGCCGAGGCGATCCCGGCCCTGCGCAAGGCTGTCGCGCTGTCGAACAATTCACCCCTCATCGAGATGTTACTTGGGCAGGCTCTGGTTGGAACCGATAATAAGGCCTACACGGACGATGCCGTTCGGATTCTCCGCGCCGCAGTGGTACGGGAGCCCGAGGCTGTCCTCGGCTATACCCAGCTCGCGATGGCCTATGGCCGGAAGGGCGACTATGCCGAGGCCGATCTGGCGTCGGCGCAGGCCGCTTACTTGCGCGGCGACAACAAGACCGCCCGCGAGCTCGCCACGCGCGCGAAAACCCGTTTCGCCGTCGGCACGCCCGGATGGGTCAAGGCCGACGACATCGTGGCGGCCAAGCCGTCGCGCAACTAGAACGACGCCTGACACGACAACCGCAGACACCACGACGTCACGACACAGAGCTTCAAGCCCGGCGGGACGTTTTCCGAAACCTGCTTTCGACAAGAGGATTTGCCAATGCCTTCGCTGCGCCTGCTTGCTCCCGCGCTGTTTGCGCTCGCCATGTTCGGCGCAGCCGCGCCCGCGTCGGCCGACAGCTTCTCCGATGTCCAGCGCACCGATATCGAGGCGATCGTCAAGAACTACCTCGTCAGCCATCCCGAGGTGCTCGAGGAGGCCATGGCCGAGCTCAGCAAGCGCCAGGCCGCGGCCGAGACGCAGAAGCACGAAGCCAGCATCAGCCAGAACGCCGACGCGATCTTCAACTCGCCGCGCCAGGTCGTGCTCGGCAACAAGGATGGCGACGTCACCTTCGTCGAGTTCTTCGATTACAATTGCGGCTACTGCAAGCGCGCGATGACGGACATGCTCGATCTCATGAAGGCCGATCCGAAGCTGAAGGTCGTGCTGAAGGAATTTCCGGTGCTGAGCCAGGGCTCGGTCGAAGCGGCGCAGGTCGCGGTCGCCGTGCGCATGCAGGATCCCACCGGCAAGAAATATCTCGACTTCCACCAGAAGCTGCTCGGCGGCCGCGGCGCCGCCGACAAGGCGCGCGCGCTTCAGGCGGCCAAGGAAGCCGGCCTCGACACCGCGAAGATCGAGAAGGACCTCGCCAGTCCCGAGGTGCGCGCCACCATCGAGGAAAACTTCAAGCTCGCGGAAGCGATGGGCATGAACGGCACGCCGAGCTACGTGATCGGCAAGCAGATCGTGATCGGCGCCGTCGGCGTGGAAGGCCTCAAGGAGAAGATCGGCGTCGCCCGCTGCGGCAAGGCGACCTGCTGATCGCGCCTTTCACAACTTCACTCACAAGCGAGGCCGGCTGAAAAGCCGGCCTTTTCGTTTGCGCATGGGCGCCGTTGCGATCGTGTCGCAATCGCGGCGCCCGCGTTCATCTGGCGTTCAACAAACAAAAGCCGTGGAACCACCGAAGTTCCGGAACAACCGATATCTCCTTTCGTTGTTGGCGCGGGCAATGACGCAAATAAACACGTGAGGAGAAATTCAATGTCTAACCGCTTTATGATCTCGGTTGCCGCGCTCGCGCTCGTCGCAGGCACCGGACTGGCGAACGCACAGGGCACCATGAACCGCGACAGCGGCGGCGCCGGCGCGCAGCCTGCGCAGCAAACACAGCCGTCGGGCGGTGCGGCCGAGCACGGCACCATGGGCAAGGACTCCGTGACGAAGGAAAAGGGCACCGTCGGTCAGGCTGGCGGCGCCAGCGCCACGAAGCCGGGTGCGGCCGCGGAAGACAAGTCGTCCGGGGCGATGAAGGACGAGCGCCCGGGCGGCGCGATGCACAAGAACGCCGCCGAGGACAAGGCCGGCGCGACCAAGGGCCAGCGCACCGACGAACGCGCGCAGGGTCAGATGGACAAGTCGCAGCAGGACAAGTCCAAGAGCATGAGCCAGGATACGACCAAGTCCGGCGCCAAGGACCACAAGGACATGAAGGCTGAGGACAACAAGGCCGGCACGTCCACCAAGAGCAACGCCGAGAACCGCCCGGGCTCGGGCACCTCGACCGACATGAAGGCCGAAGGCAAGAGCTCGACCTCGACGACGGTCGGCCAGGCCGGCGCCGGCGCCAAGCTCTCGACCGAGCAACGGACCCAGATCACGTCCGTCATCCGCGAGGAACGCGTGGCGCCCGTGACCAACGTGAACTTCGCGATCTCGGTCGGCACCCGGGTGCCGCGCGAGGGCATCGAGCTGCACGCCCTGCCGTCACGTGTTGTGACGATCTATCCGGAGTGGCGTAGCTACCGCTACGTGCTGGTCCGCGAGCAGATCGTGATCATCGACCCCAACACCTACGAGATCGTCGCCATCCTCGATGTCTGAGGCTCCGGGACGTTAACCTCTGAGGGGCGGGCAGCGATGCCCGCCCCTTTGCGTTCGGTGGCAGCCATGCTTTGGACTGGTTAACAAGCAATTTCCGTGGTTTCCGCACAGGTTTTTGCGCACTGGATGAGGTGCCTGAAGCGACCCGGGAGGCCCTTCAAGGCTTCCCCTAAGCCGCTTTGTTACCTATAACCCCCGCCACGCCGAAACACCTCTCCGGGATAGGAATGGCTGAACCAGCGACCGACACGATCCTCCTTCTGAACGGGCCGAACCTCAACATGTTGGGGACGCGGGAGCCGGAGAAGTATGGCCACGCCACGCTGGCCGACGTCGAGAAGCTGTGCCGGGAGACGGCGGCGCAGTTCGGCCTCAAGGCCGACTGCCGGCAGTCCAACCGCGAAGGCGAGCTGATCGACTTCATCCACGAGGCGCATGCCCGCAAGATGAAGGGCATCATCATCAACGCCGGCGGCTATTCGCACACCTCGATCGCGCTGCACGACGCCCTGCTCGCGGTGMAGATTCCGACGGTCGAGGTGCACGTGACCAACATCCACGCCCGCGAGAGTTTCCGTCACCACTCCTACACCGCGCGCGCGGCCTTCGCCTCGCTGTGCGGCTTCGGCATCGAAGGCTACCGCCTCGCCATCCTGGGCCTTGCCGTCAAGCTCGGCATCAAGCCCAAGGCCTGACGCTCCCTCATCACACAGAACATTCGGATCAAGYAACATGGCGCGCCAGCCAGACGACAAAGCAGCCGCAAAATTCTCCAGCGACGATTCCGCCCTCATCCGCGAACTCGCGCTGCTGCTCGATGAGACCAGCCTCACCGAGATCGAGATCGAACGTGCGGGCCTGCGCCTGCGCGTCGCCCGCAACATCAGCGTTGCCGCGACCATGCCCGYTCCGATGTCGCATGCGGGCCACGCGCCGGTCGCCGTTGCGGCGGCTGCACCTGCGGCCGCGGACATGTCCAAGCATCCGGGCGCCGTGACCTCGCCGATGGTGGGCACCGCCTATTGGGCGCCGGAGCCCGGCGCAAAACCGTTCATCGAGGTCGGCAGCAAGGTCTCGGTCGGCCAGACGCTGCTCATCATCGAAGCGATGAAGACCATGAACCAGATCCCCTCGCCGCGCGCCGGCACCGTGACGCAGATCCTGGTCGAGGACGGCCAGCCCGTCGAGTTCGGCGAGCCGCTCGTCATCATTGAGTAACGGCCGCGGGCGGCCTTCCGCCCTCGCCGCGTTTCGCGCGCCAGTCCCTTAAGGACATCATGTTCGACAAGATCCTCATAGCCAATCGCGGCGAGATCGCCCTTCGCATCCTGCGGGCCTGCAAGGAGCTCGGGATCGCGACCGTCGCCGTGCACTCCACCGCCGACGCCGACGCCATGCATGTGCGCCTGTCGGACGAGAGCGTGTGCATCGGGCCGCCGCCGTCCAAGGACAGCTATCTCAACGTGCCCGCGCTGCTCGCCGCCTGCGAGATCACCGGCGCGGATGCGGTGCATCCCGGCTACGGCTTCCTGTCGGAGAACGCCCGCTTCGCGGAAATCCTGTCCGAGCACAATCTGCATTTCATCGGCCCCAAGGCCGAGCACATCCGCCTGATGGGCGACAAGATCGAGGCCAAGAAGACCGCCAAGCGTCTCGGCATCCCGGTCGTGCCCGGCTCCGACGGCGGCGTCGGCCCCGAGGACGACGCGATGGCGATCGCGAAGGAGATCGGCTTTCCCGTGCTGGTGAAGGCGGCGGCGGGTGGCGGCGGCCGCGGCATGAAGGTCGCCCAAAGCGAGGCCGATCTGGCGGTGGCGCTGCAGACCGCTGCCAACGAGGCCAAATCCGCCTTCGGCGACGCATCGGTCTACCTGGAGAAATACCTCCAGAAGCCACGCCACATCGAGATCCAGATCCTCGGCGACGGCCGCGGCGGCGCGATCCATCTCGGCGAACGCGACTGCTCGCTGCAGCGCCGTCACCAGAAGGTCTGGGAGGAAGGCCCCTCGCCCGTCCTCTCCGCTGCCGCGCGCGCCAAGATCGGCGAGACCTGCGCCAAGGCGATGCGCGAGATGAAATATCTCGGCGTCGGCACCATCGAATTCCTCTACGAGGACGGCGAGTTCTACTTCATCGAGATGAACACCCGCATCCAGGTCGAGCATCCCGTCACCGAGAGCATCACCGACATCGATCTCGTGCTGGAGCAGATCCGCATCGCCGCCGGCGGCGAGCTGCCTGCGAAGCAGAGCGAGGTCCAGATCATCGGCCACGCGATCGAGTGCCGCATCAATGCGGAGAACCCGCAGACCTTCCGCCCCTCGCCCGGCCGCATCTCGCAATACCACTCGCCCGGCGGGCTCGGCGTCCGGATCGATTCTGCGGTCTATCAGGGCTACACGATCCCGCCCTATTACGACTCGCTGGTCGGCAAGCTGATCGTGCACGGCAAGACCCGGGGCGAATGCCTGATGCGGTTGCGCCGCGCGCTCGACGAGATGGTGGTCGAAGGCATCGAGACCACCCTGCCGCTGTTCCGGGCGCTGGTCCGCGAGCCCGCCATCATCGACGGCGACTACCACATCCATTGGCTGGAACAGTATCTGGCCGGCCAGACGGAACCGGCCGCGAAATAGTCCCGCCTGCCATGGAACCCTTTGGACCCAATCGCGTTCTGGACGGTTGGGACAGTTCCAAGGGGGCGCTTTGAACTCCGCTGAACGTAACAAGGCGAGACCGTCGTGACGGCCGAGGCGCAGCGACGGCGCGCATTTTGGCAGATCCTGCTGTTCGCAGCCGGACTCGTTGTGCTGACCGCAATCAGTGCGGGCTCCGTCTACCTCGTCAACAAGGCACGCGACGACAACAAATGGGTGGTTCACACCATCGAGGCGGAGAACCAGATCAACGCGCTGCTGCTGGAAATCCGGCGCGCCGAGAGCGCCGCCCGTGGCTACCTCCTGACGCAAGGGACGGATTTCAAGGCCGACCATGAGAAGGCTGTGGCAGCGATCGTACCCGCGCTCGACCGGCTCACACGCCTGATCGGCGACAATCCGGCGCAACGGGCCAGCATCGAGAAGCTGAGCGCCGCGATCGAGACCCGGCTCGGCCAGTTTGCCCAGGAGCTGGATTTCATCGCCCAAGGTCATCCTGACAAGGCCGCCGCGCTGGTCCGCGAGATGGCCTCCACTGACACCACGGCCGCGATCGGCAGCGTCGCTGCTGCCATGATCCAGCAAGAGGAGCGCCTGTTCCGGCTCCGCACGGAAAACGCCGATCGCAGCCAGACGCTGGCGGCGTCGATGACGGGCATCGGCTCCGGGCTCGTGGTGCTGCTGTCACTGATCTCGATCTGGTTGGTGCGACGTTCAGCGCAGGGCCGTGACGAGGCCGAGACGCGCCTGCGCGACGCCTACGCGAATCTCGAGGCCGTGGTCGACGAGCGCACCGCGGACCTGCGCGAAGCCAACAACGAGATTCAGCGCTTTGCCTATATCGTGAGCCACGATCTGCGCTCGCCCCTCGTCAACATCATGGGCTTCACCAGCGAACTCGAAGAGCTCGGCGGCGACATCTTCCGCCGCATCGGCGGCCTCGCTCACGCCCCTGCCGATGGACCGCCGCTGGCG
>NZ_JBFULT010000259.1:0-10310 GCF_054049755.1 Bradyrhizobium sp. P5_C11_2 | reverse complement strand
GCCCCTCACCCCACCCTCTCCCCGTAAGAACGGGGCGAGGGAGTGAGAGAGCGGTGCGTCCCTTACAGCGGGGTTTAGTTGGAAGACCTATCGAGATGCACTTAACCTCTCCCCGCCCTTCTGCGGGGAGAGGTCGGATCGCGCAGCGATCCGGGTGAGGGGCAAGGCAATGCGTGGCCACGATGAGAAGTCCATCCGACGTGCACGACGACTGCGCGTGGATCAAACAGATGCAGAGACGGTGCTCTGGAATCGAATCCGCAATCGACGCATCGATGGCAACAAGTTCGTCAGGCAGGAACCGATCATCGGCTACATCTGCGATTTCGTGTGTCGCGAGAAGCGGATCGTCATTGAAGTCGACGGCGGGCAGCACAATGAATCCGTTGCAGATGCTATTCGTGATGAACGCCTGGGGGAAAAGGGTTACAAGGTGCTTCGTTTCTGGAACAACGACGTCCTTGGGAATATCGAAGGTGTTCTCACCGTAATTCAGACCGAACTCGCGGAGGCGGCCCCTCACCCCACCCTCTCCCCGTAAGAACGGGGCGAGGGAGCGAGAGGGCGGTGCGTCCCTCACAGGGGCAGAACCAATCGAATGATCGCCAAGTATGTGCGGCGCGTCTTAACCTCTCCCCGCTCTTTGCGGGGAGAGGTCGGATTGCCCCGGCGATGCGAAGCATCGTCCGGTGCGATCCGGGTGAGGGGCAGGGCACTCTGTTGCTCAAATGGCGGTCCATCCGACTCGCACAACGACCGTGCGCGCACCACGCGCATCGACTACAATTCAAACCGAACTCGCGGAGGCGGCCCCTCACCCCACCCTCTCCCCGTAAGAACGGGGCCAGGGAGTGAGAGGGCGGTGCCTCCCTCACTTCAGGAGACCATGCCCATGTACATCGCCATGAACCGCTTTCGCGTCGCCAAGGGCTCTGAAGCTGCCTTCGAGCAGGTCTGGTTGTCGCGCGACACGCATCTGGACAAGGTGCCGGGCTTCGTCGAATTCCATCTGCTCAGGGGCCCCGAGCTCGAGGACCACACGCTGTATGCTTCGCACACGGTGTGGGCGAACCATGCCGCGTTCGAGGCGTGGACCAAGTCGGAGGCTTTCCGTGCCGCGCATCAGCGCGCCGGCGACAACAAGCCGCTCTATCTCGGCCATCCCCAGTTCGAGGGCTTTGAGGTGATGCAGACGGTGGGACGCGGCGCGAAATAGCGCCGCGCCGGTTATTGTTTGAGCATGATCTTTTCGGAAAACCGCTGCACACTTTTCCGGATCATGCTCTAGCCCTTGGTGATCTTGTCGATCTCGGCGAGATCATCCGCGCTGAGCTGCCAGTTGATCGCCTTGACGTTCTCCTCGACCTGCTCGACGCGGGTGGCGCCTGCGATCACGCTCGAGACCTGCGGGCGCGCGGCGAGCCAGGAGAAGGCGAGCTCCAGCATCGAATGGCCGCGCGCCTTGGCAAAGGCCTGGAGCTTCTCGACCATGTCCTCGTTGCGCGGCGTGACGTAGCGGTCGCGCAGCGCCGGCGCCTTGGCAAAGCGCGTGTCGGCCGGCGCTGTGGCGCCGCGCTGGTACTTGCCGGTGAGCAGGCCGCTTGCGAGCGGAAAGAACGGCAGCAGGCCGAGCTTGTATTCCGTTGCTGCCGGCAGCAGGTCCTTCTCGATGTCGCGCACCACGAGGCTGTATTCGTCCTGGGCCGAGACGAAGCGGCTGACATTCATCGCGCGCGCGGTGAACTCGGCCTCGGCGATGCGCCAGGCCGGGAAGTTGGAATTGCCGATATAGCGCACCTTGCCCTGGCGGACGAGATCGTCGAGCGCGCGCAGCGTCTCTTCCATCGGCGTCAGCGGGTCGTAATCATGCTGCTGGTAGAGATCGATGTAGTCGGTCTTGAGCCGCGTCAGGCTGGCCTCGACCGCGTTCATGATGTAGCGGCGCGAGGCGCCCTGCTTGGTGCCGTCGGTCGCCATCGGCTTGGAATATTTGGTGGCGAGCACGATGTCCTTGCGGCGGTCGCCGAGCACGGTGCCGAGCACCGTCTCCGAGCCGCCCATGCCCGCGTAGATGTCGGCGGTGTCGAACAGCGTGATGCCGAGATCGAGCGCGCGATGGATGACCTTGCGCGACGTCTCCAGATCCGTGCGCTGGCCGAAATTGTTGCAGCCGAGCCCGACCGCAGAGACGCGAAGGCCGGAGGCGCCGAGATTACGAATTTCCATGGGAGACCCTGTCAAACAAAAAGCAGCCGCGCATTGTGACCGCGCTGCGCCGCAGCAGCAAGGCGCCGCCCGCGTTGCTGCCATGCCGACAAGCGGGCAAAAAAATGCGGCCCCAGTCAGACGCGGCGACTGACGGGGACCGCTTTGGGGCGCTTGATCGGTGACGGGGGGCCTGATCAGACGCAGCTGCAACTTAATCCCGGAGTGTTACGCGCGGGTGACAGGCCGAGTTATCCACAGGCTCCGCGTCCGCGGGGATCAGAAGATCTTGCGATAGACGATGAAGCCGGAGCGTTCCGCGACCTTGTCATACAGGCTCTGCGCCGTGACGTTGGTTTCATGCGTCTGCCAGTAGACCCGCGGCGATCCCGCGAGCTTCGCCCGCTCGTAGACGCCGTGGATCAGCGCAGAGGCGACGCCCTTGCCGCGCGCTGCTTGAAGCGTGAACAGGTCCTGCAAATAGCAGGACGGCTCGATCGCGGTGGTGCTGCGGTGGAACAAATAGTGCGTCAGCCCGAGCAGGCGGCCGTCGCTCTCGGCGACCAGCGCGTGCACCGGCTCGTAGGCATCGAAGAAGCGCTGCCACGTCATGCGCGTGATCTCGGGCGCGAGCGCGGTCGGGCCCGAGCGGCCGTAGAACGCATTGTAGCCGTCCCACAGCGGCAGCCATTGATCGTAGTCCTGTCGGGTGACGGTGCGAATGGTGAGTGACATGTGAAAATTCCGCGATCGATGAAGAGAGCTTCATACGTGATGAGGGGCGTGCCGATCAATTGTCTTACGACTCGGATGGACATTCAGCTGTGGCAACGGAGTGCCATGCCCCTCACCCGGATCGCTGGCGCGACATAGCCGAAGTTTCACTTCGGCGTTCTTCGGGACGACCGCCGAAGGCGGTCTATGCCTCTCCCCGCAGAAGACCGGGGAGAGGTTAGGGCTCGCAGTAACGGCAGAAGTTTTAGTCGGGCCTTTTATGTGAGGGATGCACCGCTCTGTCACTCCCTCGCCCCGTTCTTACGGGGACGCGACGAGCTTCGCTCGCGCTGAGAGGGTGGGGTGAGGGGCTGCTGCCGCGAGCGTTGGTTCGGATTGTAAGCGCACGGTGCCGCGACACTACTCCGCGACGCGCAGATACCGGATCAGCCTGCGGCCGGTGGGATCGCGCAGCGAGCGGTAGTAGTCGGCGCGCGAGGGCGCATCGGTGTGGCGCACGAGATCGGTGACCGGCGTATAGCTCAGCATGCGTCCGCCGTCGGGCAGCGCCGCGCAGACGAAGCGCAGCACCTCGCCATTGCGCAAGTTGATGTTGATCGGCGTGGCATCGCCGGTTCTGACCATCTCCATGCGCTGTGCGATGAAGGCGCCGAGCTCGTCCTCGGGCAGCTCGAACGCGCCGGTGTCGCGGCCGTGATACATCAGCGCGATGAAGGGCGGCTTGCCGTCGGCGACTTCGTCCGGCAGCGCAAAGTAATCGCGGAAYGCGCGGTTGATGAATTCGGCGCGGGTCTCGGCATCGAGCAGCACGATGCCGATATCGACCTGGTCGAGCGCGGCCGACAGCCGCGCGGCGGTGGCATGATTGCGGCGCTCGGAGGCGAACGCGGCGAGCAGGCGCTCGCGCATCAGTCCGGTGATGGCGGCGGTGGCGGCGGCCGTGATCGCCAGGAGCCCGAGCGGGACCAGATCGGCCGCGGCGTAGCCGGGCCCGATGCGATGGCTGAGGACGTACAGCGCCGCGCCGATCATCGCGACGGCCGCGCTGGCCATGGCGGAGGCGAAGCCCGACAGCGAGCCTGCAACGGCCACGATGCAGACGAAGAGCGGCGCGGGCGAGGGGACGGATACGTGGTGGCCGAGCATGACCGCCAGCAGCGCAATCGCTGCCGTCAGCGCCGGACCGGAGATCGCACGCCATCCCAACCGCATGGGCCTGTCTCGCTCCTCCCGAACGAGTAAGGCCCTCAGACTGACCCATGGTTGCGCCAGCGCAATGCGATTTCGTGTGGTGGGCTTAAGGGGAGCTTGCGCAGGCGCGCAAAGCTTTCGGATGATTTTAGACCAAATGCGCGTGCCTGAGGCGTTGCTGCAGCGCAGGCGCGTTCAGCGTCGACGTCCCCGAGCTCTTGCGCATGCCGGTGAAAATCAACAGCGATGCCGCGACCAGGATGGCCGCAGTCAGGGTGATTGCAACGACTACCACAGGTGATTTCATCGACGTCCTGTCGCGATGCCGGTCGGCGCGAGCCACGCGGCGCCTTGAAGGCTGGTCGAGGATGAAACGGGGATCAGACCGGCAGGCCCATCGCCATGGTCGCCTTGGTCGACAGCACCGTGAGGGTGACGATCAGGCACAGCGACAGCGCCGCGACGGCGAGCGATGCCGCCACCGCGCTGGTCAACCGGGAAGACGCGACGGTGGCGGGTCGGCCGTGAAAGCCTGCCGTGCCGGACGCCCGAATCATGGTCTAAATCCTTCAACGTGCGAGCGAATCACCCGCGACGTTCCACAATTTCCCAGTTTCAACCGGCAATATTGCGGCGGCTGCAGCAACGAAAATGGCGGGATTGCGGCAAAGCCCGGTGCTATGCCCGCTATTCACCAGGGCAGCGTTGCCGGTCAGGCGCCCGCGGCGATGCTGGCGGGGTCGTCGACGTCGGCCGGCCGCCAATCCATCGCCACGTATCCGGGCGCCGCTTCGACGCGCTTCAGCCAGTCCCGGATCGCCGGGAAGGTCGAGAGGTCGAAGTCGCAGCGGTCGGCGAGGTGGGTGTAGCCGTAGAGCGCGATGTCGGCGACCGTGAGCTGGCGCGCGGCAAAATACGCGTTGGTCTTGAGGTGATTTTCCATCACCTGGAGCGCGCCATAGCCGCGCTCCATCCAGTCCTCCAGCGCATGGACCTGGAGGTCGCGGCCGCCCCTGACCAGCGACAGCCAGAAATAGGCCGCGCCGATGTTCGGCTCGAGCGCGTGCTGCTCGAAGAACATCCATTGCAGCGCCTCGGCGCGGTCGATGCGGTTCTCCGGCGCCAGCGGCGTGCCGACGGCGACATACCAGAGGATGGCGTTGGACTCCGCGAGGTGGCGKTCCTCGCCGACCTCGAGCAGCGGCACCTGGCCGGATGGGTTCTTCGCCAGGAAGTCCGGCGTGCGACTCTCGCCGCGCAGAATGTCGACCTCGATCGCCTGGTAGGGTAGGTTCAAGAGCGCAAGCGCAAGGCGGACCTTGTAGCTGTTGCCCGAGCGCTGCATYGAATAGAGCTTGTACATTCCTGAGGATCGATTCCGAGAACGGGAAGGGCGGAGCTTGTTGCCCCGCAACGCGGCTAAACAATGATGCCGTTGCGAATCCGCCGCAAGGCCCGCGCCATAGAAAAACTCGAAAACCCTACCGCACTGCAGCGCCGCGGAAGATCATTTCCACACGACGATGCAAATCAGATCACGCTTGCGTCAACGTGCCAGCGCGTTGCTCCGCGAGAGGGACGATCGGTTCAGGGCACCATGTTTCCACATCGTCATGGCCGGGCTTGTCCCGGCCATCCACGCCTCGCCACGCGGCCCAAAGAACGTGGATGCCCAGGACATAGGCGAGCGAAAGCGACGCCGTCCTTCGGACGGCTATGCCCGGGCATGACGACGGTCTGATTTCAGGACGGCCAACACGCAAAATTGCTCCGAGGACAGGCCTTGCCGGATATGAGCGCTTCCGCCGGCAAAGTTGCGGAATATTGCGCGGAATCGCGCCTCGAAACGCCCGGATTCGTAAACTTTTTCGGGATCGGGCCGAAGTTTCTTGCGATGCAGCGGCGCACGTTTTAGGGTGCCTCATTCCCACAATCAGAGTCGTGAAGGCCTCAAGGGTTCACGACGCTCGCCAGGAGATGATGATGTCCTTCCTTGCTGCTGCGCTCGACCGTGTGAAGCCGTCCGCGACCATCGCGGTCACGGATAAAGCACGCGCGCTGAAAGCGGCGGGCCGCAACGTCATTGGCCTGGGTGCCGGCGAGCCGGACTTCGACACGCCCGCCAACATCAAGCTGGCGGCGATCCACGCCATCGAAGCCGGCAAGACCAAGTACACCGCGGTCGACGGTATTCCCGAGCTGAAGGAAGCGATCATCGGGAAGTTTCAGCGCGAGAACGGCGTCGTCTACAAGCCGAACCAGATCATCGTCGGCACCGGCGGCAAGCAGGTGCTCTACAACGCGCTGATGGCGACCATCAATCCGGGCGACGAGGTGATCATCCCGGCGCCCTATTGGGTCAGCTATCCCGAGATGGTGGCGCTCGCCGGCGGCGAGCCGGTGCCGGTGGTCTGCACCGCCGCGGCCGGCTTCAAGCTCCAGGCCGAGGCGCTCGAGCGCGCGATCACGCCGAAGACCAAATGGGTGATCCTGTGCTCGCCGTCGAACCCGACCGGTGCGGCCTACACCAGGAGCGAACTGAAGGCGCTCACCGACGTGCTGGTCAGGCATCCGCATGTCTGGGTCATGACCGACGACATGTACGAGCACCTCGTCTATGACGACTTCCAGTTCACCACCGTCGCGCAGGTCGAGCCGAAACTCTATGACCGCACGYTGACCGTGAACGGCGTCTCCAAGGCCTATTGCATGACCGGCTGGCGCATCGGCTATGCCGGCGGCCCGGCGCAGCTCATCAAGGCGATGGCGACGATCCAGTCGCAGTCGACCTCGAACCCGAGCTCGATCGCGCAGTGGGCGGCGGTTGAGGCGCTGAACGGTCCGCAGGACTTCATCCCCGCCAACAACAAGGTGTTCAAGGAGCGCCGCGACCTCGTCGTCTCCATGCTCAACCAGGCCAAGGGCATCGAGTGCCCGCGTCCGGAGGGTGCGTTCTACGTCTACCCGTCCTGCGCCGGCACGATCGGCAAGACCGCGCCGTCGGGCAAGGTGATCAGCAATGACGAGGAGTTCGTCACCGAGCTGCTGGAAAGCGAAGGCGTCGCCGTGGTGCAGGGTTCGGCCTTCGGCCTCGGCCCGGCCTTCCGCATCTCCTATGCGACCAAGACCTCGGATCTCGAAGACGCCTGCAAGCGCATCCAGCGCTTCTGCGGCAATCTGCGCTAAGGCTGTCGCGACGGACTGCGAAAAGGCCCGCCAGAGGCGGGCCTTTTTTTGTTTGCACGCTTATCGTCGCACGCGATCTGGCACCACCATGGCTCTTGTGGCATAGACCATCGCGCAACACGGGTGGGGTGCTCTCTCTGCTCGCATCACACATAGCCGGAGATATTTCATGCGCCGTTCGTTCATCGTCGTCGGGCTCGCCGCCGCCAGCCTGGTTGCCTCCGTCGTGGGCGGCAGCGCTCAGCAGCAGCGGATGGTCCGGGTCGGCGTGCTCGAATGCCGCGGCGGTGCCAGCGTTGGCTTCATCGTGGGATCGGTGACCAATCTCGGCTGCGTGCTGCGCGCCGATGGCTTGCCGGAGGATCGCTATGTTGCGACCATCCGCAAAGTCGGTCTCGACATCGGCATCACCCAGGAGACGACGCTGGCCTGGGGCGTGTTCGCGCCGGTCGACCGGCTCGGCCCCGGCGATCTCTCGGGCACCTATGCCGGCGCGCAGGGCAGTGCGTCGATCGGTGTCGGCCTTGGCGGCAACGTGCTGGTCGGCGGCTCCAACAATTCGATCGCGCTCCAGCCGCTCAGCGTGCAGGGCCAGGTCGGCCTCAATGTCGCCGCGGGCCTGGAGAGCCTGGAACTCCGTCCGGGCCGTTAACAATTTCGTGCGTGAGGATCGCGCCGCTTGATCGGCGCGATCACGGCAACGTCGCAGCGCAGCGACGTTTCGCGCTTGCCAAACGAGGAGGACCGGCAGAGCATCCATCGCTGCCGACCCAATCATGGGCCGAGCTCCAGATGAAGGAGGCGGCGAATGGGACAAGACGTCAGAAGTCCCCGAGGTCCACGGTGCATTGCACTGGTGGGCCCTTTCCAAAGCGGTAAAACCACACTTCTTGAAGCAATCATGGCGCGAACGGGCGCAATCCCGCGCGCCGGCAGCGTCGACGCCGGAACCTCCATCGGCGACGCCACGCCAGAAGCCCGCCATCACAAGATGACCGTCGGGCTCACTGCCGCCACCACGAGTTTCATGGGCGACAGCTACACCTTCCTCGATTGTCCCGGTTCCGTCGAATTCGCCCACGACATGCGCGCCGCGTTGCCCGCGGTCGATGCCGCGGTGGTGGTTTGCGAGGCGGACGAGAGGAAGCTGCCGCAGCTTCAGATCATCCTGCGCGAGCTGGAGGAACTGAAGATCCCGCGTTTCCTGTTCCTCAACAAGATCGATCGCGCCAGCAAGCGCATCCGCGAGACGCTCGCTACGCTTCAGCCGGCCTCGCGCGTGCCGCTGGTGCTGCGCCAGATCCCGATCTGGAACGGCGAGCTGATCGAAGGCTTCGTCGATCTCGCGCTGGAGCGCGCCTTCATCTATCGCGAGCACAAGGCCTCCGAGGTGGTCGCGCTCGAAGGCGGCAATCTCGATCGCGAGAAGGAGGCCCGCTTCTCGATGCTGGAGAAGCTCGCCGACCACGACGACGCGCTGATGGAGCAGTTGCTCGAAGACATCCAGCCGCCGCGCGATGCCGTGTTCGACGACCTCGCCCGCGAATTGCGCGAAGGCCAGATCTGCCCCGTGCTGCTGGGCGCGGCCGCGCGCGAGAACGGCGTGCTGCGTCTGATGAAGGCGCTGCGTCACGAGGCTCCCGGCATTGCCGAGACCGCAAAACGCCTCGGTGTGCCGGACGGCAAGGACGCGCTCGGCTTCGTCTTCAAGACGCTGCATTCGCAGCACGGCGGCAAGCTGTCGCTGACGCGGCTGCTTGCCGGTCATCTCGATGACGGTGCGACGCTGCAGTCATCCTCCGGCGGAACCAGTCGCGTCTCCGGCATCCTCGCCGTCAACGGCGCCTACGACACCAAGCGTGCCGCGGCGGACGCTGGCGACACCGTGGCGCTCGGCAAGCTCGACCCGATCAGGACCGGCGACACCGTCTCGAGCGGCAAGACCCAGCCGGCCGCACTCGCCGCCCCGGAACCGACGCCGCCGGTGCTCGCGATCTCGATCGCGGCCCCCGACCGCAAGGACGACGTCAAGCTCGGCCAGGCGCTGGCGCGCCTGCACGAGGAAGATCCATCGCTGATGATGGTGCAGAACGCGCGGACCCACGACACCGTGTTGTGGGGACAGGGCGAGATGCATCTGCGCGTGGCCAGCGAGCGGCTGCGCGACCGCTTCGGCGTCAAGGTCACGTCGCATCCGCCCGCGATCGGCTATCAGGAGACCATCCGCAAGCCGATCACCCAGCGCGGCCGCCACAAGAAGCAGTCCGGCGGTCACGGCCAGTTCGGCGATGTCGTGCTCGACATCAGGCCGCTGCCGCGCGGCGACGGCTTCAAGTTCGCCGAGAAGGTGGTGGGCGGCGCGGTGCCGCGCAACTACATCGGCGCGGTGGAGGAGGGCGTCGTCGACGGATTGACGCGCGGTCCGCTCGGTTTCCCCGTCACCGATCTGCAGGTGACGCTGACCGACGGCTCCTATCACAGTGTCGACTCGTCCGACCTCGCCTTCCGCACGGCGGCGCGGGTCGGGCTCAACGAAGGCCTGCCGCAATGCCAGCCGGTGCTGCTGGAGCCGATCCATGTGGTCGAGATCGTCTGCCCGACCGATGCCACCGCCAAGATCAACGCGATCCTGTCGGCGCGGCGCGGGCAGATCCTCGGCTTCGACACCCGTGACGGCTGGACTGGCTGGGACTGCGTCCGCGCCATGATGCCGGAAGCGGAGATCGGCGAACTCATCGTCGAGCTGCGCTCGGCCACGGCCGGCAGCGGCAGCTTCACCCGTCAGTTCGACCACATGGCCGAAGTGACCGGGCGCGCCGCCGACCAGATCATCGCCGCCCATCAGCACGCGGCGTGATGTAGTTCGCGCGGTAAGGGAGGCACCGCTCTCTCACTCCCTCTCCCCGTTCTTACGGGGAGAGGGTGGGGTGAGGGGCCGTCTCCGCGAGCACGGCGAAAGCCGGACTCACGCAGTCTCCTCCTCTCCGTCATTG
>NZ_JBFULT010000258.1:0-10322 GCF_054049755.1 Bradyrhizobium sp. P5_C11_2 | reverse complement strand
TTCCTGCGCCAGCTGCAGCAGCGGTGGATTGCCGCCAAGGCCGCCGTCCCAATAGGCCTCGCCGTCGATCTCGACGGCGCAGTGAACCAAAGGCGGGCAGGTCGAGGCCAGCGCGACATCGGCGGTGATCGTATCGTTACGAAAAATCCGCTGCTGCCCGTCGCGGATCCGTGTCGCCGCGATCAGCAGCCTTGGGCACTTCGCGCCGCGGAGTGCCGCAAAATCGATGTCGCGCGACAGGGCCTGGCGCAGCGGGTCGAGATCGAACGGATCGAACTGGCCCGAGCGCAGCGTCGGCCCGAATGCCACCGAGCTTCCCGCCGGCGAAAATCCGCCGACCAGCATCAGCGAGCGGAACGAGGCCTCGTGCATCAGCCGGACCCAGAACCGGTTCAGCCGGGCGCGGGCGGCCTCGCGTCCGCCCTCGGCCAGGCCGCAGGCGAGCAGAAGCGCGTTGACGGCGCCCGCGCTGGCACCGCTGACGGTGTCGATCTCGATGGCGGGCTCTTCCAGGAGCCGCTCCAGCACGCCCCAGGTGAAGGCGGCAAAGGTCCCGCCGCCCTGGAGGGCCAGCGACAGTTTTTGCGGCGGCCATTGTCGGGAGGGCGACCGCTCGCGCGTGACAGGGGCGGTCGCGACCACGACCTCGATCGGGGCCGCAATATGCACGACGGGATCGGGCGGCGGCGACGGCGGTGAAACGGGAGCAGGTTCGGGCGAGGGAGGCGGCGAGGGTGCACTCGACCAGATATCCGTTGCCGAAAGCAGCCGGCTTGCCGCGGTGCGCGCCGCACCCTGCAAGCCACCGTCATCATGCACGCCGAGACTCTTCTCGCTCATTCTGAGCAACCGCGTAACGCCATTTCCGCCGTCAGGATGACAGGCCTGGAACCCGTTCGCCACTCTGGCCGCGAGTCGGCCAGAGTTGCAAACAGGAATTGGCACATAATGCGGAGACGCTGCGGCGGTATCCGTACTTTTTTCCGGCCTATGCCTTCTCGCCGATCCGGCTTTCCTTGCCCGATTGCAATCGCTTGATGTTCTCGCGATGCGCGTAGAACAGCAGCAGCGTCAGCACCGCGAACAGTGCAGACAGTGCGAGATGCCCGAACCACCACAGGAACAGCGGCGTGATGAAGGATGCGACCAGCGCCGAGAGCGAAGAGTAGCGGGTGGTGAAGGCCGTCGCGAGCCAGAGCAGGCAGAACACGACTGCGCCGGGCCAGAACAGGCCGAGCAGGATGCCGATATAGACGGCGACGCCCTTGCCGCCCCTGAACTTGAGCCAGACCGGAAAGAGATGGCCGAGGAACGCGCCGAGTCCGGCCACCATGGCGGCATTGGGCCCGGCGATGTAGCCGGCGATCAAGACCGCCGCCGTGCCCTTGAGCGCGTCGAACAGCAGGGTTGCCGCGGCAAGGCCCTTGCGTCCCGTGCGCAGGACATTGGTGGCGCCGATACTGCCGGAGCCGATCGAGCGCAGATCCTGCGTGCCCGCGAGCTTGGTCAGAACCAGCCCGAACGGGATCGAGCCGAGCAGATAGCCGATGACGAACGCCACCGGCAGGAACGCTTCAAGCCCCACGGCCGCATCTCCATGTTGAACTGCGACGCCACGCATGATCCCGTTCCGATACGCTGTCGCGGCGCAGGGCGACCTCCGGCACGCTAGACATGCTCAAAGACCGTCCGCCCGCCGACGATGGTCCGCACCACGCGGCCTGTAAAGCGGGCTTCGTCGAAWGGTGTGTTCTTGCAGGGCGATTTGAGATCGGCGGGATCGACCACCCAGGGCGTGTCGGGGTCGATCACGATGACATCCGCCGGCGCGCCGGCGCGCAGGGTTCCCCCGGGCAGGCCCAGAATCTCGGCCGGCCGGGTCGACATCGCCCGGATCAGCATCTTCAGTTCCAATTCGCCGTTGTGCACGAGCCGCAAGCCCGCCGGCAGCATGGTCTCGAGCCCGATGGCACCGCTTGCTGCTTCCGCGAACGGCAGGCGCTTGCCCTCGACGTCCTGCGGATTGTGGTCGGACATGATGACGTCGACGAGGCCGGAGGCGACGGCTGCGACCAGGGCGCGGCGGTCGTCCTCCGTGCGCAGCGGGGGCGACAGCTTCAGGAAGGTCCGGTAGGGGCCGATGTCGTTCTCGTTCAGCGCGAGGTGGTTGATCGAGACCGAGGCGGTGACGGGGAGCCCGGCATCGCGGGCGCGTTTCAGGATCTCGAGCGAGTCGGTGCAGGAGAGGGAGGCTGCGTGATAGCGGCCGCCGGTGAGCGCGACCAAGCGCATGTCGCGCTCCAGCATCACGGCCTCCGCCGCGTTCGGGATGCCCATCAGGCCGAGTCGCGTGGCGAACTCGCCCTCGTTCATCACGCCTTCGCCGACGAGCTTGGGATCCTCGGTATGGTGCACGATCAGCGCGTCGAAATCGCGCGCATAGGTCAGCGCCCAGCGCATCACCTGCGCATTGGTCACGCTCCTGTCGCCGTCGCTGAAGGCAACCGCGCCGGCCGCCTTGAGGAGGCCGAACTCGGTCATCTCCTCGCCGCGCATGCCCTTGGTCAGCGCCGCCATCGGCAGGATGTTGACGATTGCGGTGTCGCGGGCGCGGCGCATCACGAAATCGACGGTCGCGGAATTGTCGATGACGGGCTCGGTCTCGGGCTGGCAGATGATGGTGGTGACGCCGCCGGTTGCGGCTGCCTGGCTCGCGGAGGCAAAGGTCTCGCGATGGCTGAAGCCGGGCTCGCCGACAAAGGCGCGCATGTCGATCAGGCCGGGGGCCACGATCTTGCCGGAGCAGTTGACGATGTCGGTGCCCTCGGGGACGCCGGCCGCGCCGATGCCGCGACGGGTCTCGCGGATGGTGCCGTCGGCGATCAGGACGTCGCCGGGACCGTCGAAATCCCTGGAGGGATCGACGACGCGGGCATTGGCAAGCAGGAGGGGTCGTCGATCGGTCAACATGAGCATCACGCGTTCGGCAGGTTGCGGGCGAGCGCTTCCAGGACGGCCATGCGCACGGCCACGCCCATCTCCACCTGCTCGCGGATCAGGGACTGGGCGCCGTCGGCCACGGCCGAGTCGATCTCGACGCCGCGGTTCATGGGGCCGGGATGCATCACGAGCGCATCCGGCTTGGCGTAGGCGAGCTTCTTCTGGTCGAGCCCGAAATAATGGAAGTATTCGCTGGATGAGGGCACGAAGGAGCCGTTCATGCGCTCGCGCTGGAGCCGCAGCATCATGACGATGTCGGCGCCTTCGAGCCCCTCGCGCATGTCGCGGGCGACCTCGACCCCCATCCGCTCGAGCCCGGGCGGCAGCAGCGTGGAGRGGCCGACGACGCGAACGCGGGCGCCCATGGTGTTGAGCAGGATGATGTTGGACCGTGCCACGCGCGAATGCAGCACGTCGCCGCAGATCGCCACCACGAGGCCCTCGATCCGGCCCTTGTTGCGGCGGATGGTGAGGGCATCCAGCAGCGCCTGGGTCGGATGCTCGTGCGCGCCGTCGCCGGCATTGATCACGGAACCGTCAACCTTGCGCGCCAGCAGTTCCACGGCGCCGGAGGCGTGGTGCCGGACCACCAGGATATCCGGGTGCATGGCGTTCAGCGTCACCGCGGTGTCGATCAGCGTCTCGCCCTTCTTCATGGACGAGGAGGACACCGACATGTTCATGACGTCGGCGCCCAGGCGCTTGCCGGCGAGCTCGAACGAGGATTGGGTGCGGGTGGAGGCCTCGAAGAACAGGTTCACCTGCGTCCGTCCACGCAGGACGGTACGCTTCTTGTCCACCTGGCGGTTGAGCTCGACATATTCTTCGGACAGGTCGAGCAGGCCGGTGATGTCGGCAGCGGAAAGGCCCTCGATGCCCAGCAAATGCCGGTGGCCGAGGACGAAGGTCGATTTCGATGTCATTAAAACGAGAGCTATAGGCGGGGATGGCTGGGGGGGCAAGGGGCAAAGGGGAGGCGGCGAGTTATCCCCTGAGGAGTCTGGTACATCGTCATTCCGGGATGGCGCGCAAGCGCCAGACCCGGAATCTCGAGATTCCGGGTTCGATGCTCCAGGCCGCGCTTCGCGGTCCTGTCGCATCGCCCCGGAATGACGCCGAGAATCTGGAAGCGCTCCGTGAAACCAATTTTGATCGCACTTTTAACAATCGCCACCGCCTCGTCCGCCCACGCCCAATCGCTCCCCGGCGGCTTCGTCTATCTGCGCGACA
Source organism: Bradyrhizobium sp. P5_C11_2 (assembly GCF_054049755.1). Lineage (NCBI taxonomy): Bacteria > Pseudomonadati > Pseudomonadota > Alphaproteobacteria > Hyphomicrobiales > Nitrobacteraceae > Bradyrhizobium > Bradyrhizobium sp. P5_C11_2. Next base: position 6,092 of record NZ_JBFULT010000258.1, on the reverse strand, counting down.
TCGACCCCAGCATCATCCAGGACATCCGCTACGCCACCTCGAACAATTTCATCGGCCGTCCGCTCGCCGGCTACGGCGCCGGCGAATGCGTGGTGAAGCGGGAGGTGGGGATGCGGCTGAAGGCGGTCCAGCAGGAACTCGCCGCGCAGAACCTGTCGCTGAAGATGTTCGACTGCTACCGGCCGGGGCGGGCCTCGCTCGACATGGTCGCGTGGTCGCAGAACGGCCGCGAGACCGCCACTGAGCGTCGCTACAATCCCAAAACTCCCAAGACCGAGCTGTTTCGCCTCGGCTACGTCGCGAGCCGCTCGCAGCATTCCACGGGCGCTGCGCTCGACCTGACCCTGGTCGACCTCACGGCCGACAATTCAGCCAAATACGATCCGTCGAAGGCCTATGCCGATTGCACGGCGCCGGCCGGGGCGCGGGCGCCGGAAGGCAGCGTCGACATGGGCACCGGCTATGATTGCACGGATGCGAAGGGGCACACCTCCGCACCGTCGATCGCGCCGGACCAGCGCGCCTGGCGCAAGCGGCTGGTGGCTGCGATGGCGAAGCAAGGCTTTGTGAACTATTCGAAGGAGTGGTGGCATTTTTCGCTGCCGGGGGCAGGCGGGGCGGCCTATGATTTCCCGATCCAGCCGCGGCGGAACTGATTCCGGTCCGGGGAAACAAGATGACCCAGCCCAGCTTCGCAACCCACGAGGTCTTCAACCAGTCGCCGCCGTTCGAGGATGTCGATCTGTTCGCCGTGGACCGGCCGCTGGTCGAGGCGGTGAAGGCCAATGGCGGCGCTGCGGCGGAGCGGGAGCTGTCGGAGTTCGGCAAGCACTGGGGCTCGGCCGCGATGGCCGATCGCGGGCGCGCGGCGAACGAGAACACGCCGAAACTGCGCAGCTTCGACGCCAAAGGCAATCGCCGCGACCAGGTCGAGTTTCATCCCGCCTATCACGAGCTGATGGCGCACAGCGCGCATGCCGGCGTGCACAATTCGACGTGGACGGCGGACGGCAAGCCCGCGGGCGATGCCGCTGAGGTCATCCGCGCCGCAAAGTTCTACATCGCCTCGCAGGTCGAGACCGGCCATCTCTGCCCGATCACGATGACGCGGGCGTCTGTTGCCGCGCTGGCGATGCAGCCGGATCTGCTCGCCCGCGTGATGCCGGTGCTGGCGACGAAGAGCTACGATCCGACATTCGCGCCGTGGTGGGAGAAGCGTGGCATGACGCTCGGCATGGGCATGACCGAGAAGCAGGGCGGCACCGACGTGCGCGCCAACATGACGCGCGCGGTGCGCGACGGGGACGCCTATCGCATCACCGGCCACAAATGGTTCATGTCGGCGCCGATGTGCGATGCGTTCCTGGTGCTGGCGCAGGCCGATGAGGGACTGACCTGTTTCTTCATGCCGCGCTTTGCGCCGGACGGGTCGGTCAACGCCATCCAGTTCCAGCGGCTGAAGGACAAGCTTGGCAACCGCTCCAATGCGTCGTCCGAAGTCGAGTTCGTCGGCGCCTATGCGCAAGCGGTCGGCGAGGCGGGCAAGGGCGTCCGCACCATCATCCAGATGGTGCAGCTGACGAGGCAGGATTGCGCGATCGCCTCCGCCGGCCTGATGCGCTCGGGGCTGGCGCATGCGCTGCATCACGCCCGTCACCGCAGCGTATTCCAGAAACATCTCGCCGATCAGCCCTTGATGCAGGCGGTGCTTTCGGACATGGCGCTGCATGTGGAGGCCAGCGTCGCCCTGGTGATGCGGCTCTGCCGCGCCTTCGACCGCACCCCGCACGATGCGGCGGAGGCCGCCTATATGCGGCTACTCACGCCCGCGATCAAATACTGGACCTGYAAGAGCGCGCCCGCCTTCCTCTACGAGGCGATGGAGTGCCTCGGCGGCAACGGCTATGTCGAGGACGGCATTTTGGCGCGGCACTACCGGGAGGCGCCGGTCAACGCGATCTGGGAGGGCTCGGGGAACGTGATGTGCCTCGACGTGCTGCGCGCGCTGTCGCGCGAGCCGGAGGCGGCGATGGCGGTGCTGCAAGCGCTTGCCGCCGGGACCAAAGGTCTGCCGGGGGCGGGTGAGGCGGCGGCGTTCATCGGCAAGGCCTTCCGCCGCGCCGACGGCGAGCGCGTCGCGCGGCTCGCGGTCGAGAAGCTGGCATTGCTTGCCGCGGCCGCCGCGCTCAACGCCGTGTCGCCGCGCCATGCCGAACTGTTCGCGGCCACGCGCCTCGGCACCACCCACGCCGGCATGTATGGCGCGGTGGAGCTGGAGAGCGGCGAGGTGCGCGCGGTGCTGGAGAGGGCGCTGCCGTGATCGGTGCGCGCTCTAACCACTCGTCATGGCCGGGCTTGACCCGGCCACCCACGTCTTGCGGCGCGGGACTGAGAACGTGGATGCCCGGGACAAGCCCGGGCATGACGATCTCTAGATAGTTTGCGCCCAATAACGAAAGCCTTTTGATGGACACCCTCAATCCCGATCTTTCGCCGCTCACGGTGACGCCTGCGACGCCGCGCGTCTGGAAATTCTGGGGCACGTCGCTCTGGGGCGTGGTCATCTTCGCTGCAATGTTTGTCGGGCAGATCGGGGCCATCGTCTATCTGGTCTGGGACCGGGGCGACCCCCTCGACCTGATGTCGATGCAGGACGTCGGCCGCGAGCCCGCGGCGCTCGCGCTGTCGGTGACGATGGGCCTGCCGGCGACACTTGCCGCGGTGTGGCTTGCCGTCCGCATCAAGAAGGCCTCCTTCGTCGACTATCTCGCGCTGCATTGGCCGTCCTGGAAGCAACTCCTGTTCGGTGCGGTCGGGCTTATCCTGATCGTGGTCGCCTGGGAGACGATGTCGCGGAGCCTCGGCCGCGAGGCGACGCCTGGCTTCATGACCGATCTGTTGAAATCCGGCCGCGACAAGGGCGCGGCGCTGATGCTGCTGTTCGCCTTCAGCGTGGCAGCGCCGATGTCCGAAGAGGTCCTCGCACGCGGCTTTCTATTTCGCGGCTGGTCGGCGAGCTTTTTGCGCGTGCCCGGCGCGATCATCCTGTCGTCGCTGGTGTGGACAATCGTGCATCTGCAATACGACATGTACTTCCTCGCCGAGGTCTTCTCCATCGGCCTGTGGTTCGGCTACATGCGCCATCGCGCGGGCTCGCTCTGGCTCACCATCGTGCTGCACGCGCTGAACAACCTGACCGCGGTGGTGCTGACGATGTGGCTGGGGAGCTAGGCCACCAGCGCGATCGCGATCGGCATCGTGATCGCCGCCAAAATGGTTTGCAGCGTGATGATCTGCGCGAGCAGCGGCGCATCGCCGCCCATCTGACGGGCGAGCACATAGGCGCTGGGCGAGGTCGGCACCGCCGCGCAGATCGCCACGATCGCGAGGCTGTTGCCGGACAGGCCGAACCAGGCGGCGAGCGCCAGCGCGAGCACCGGCATCAGCGCCAGCTTGAAGCCCACGCCGATCGTGGCGCTTACGCTGGGGCGGAGCAGGCCGTTGAGCTGCAGGCCGGCGCCGGTGACGAGCAGGCCGATGGCGAGCGAGGAGCGGCCGAGCGCATCGGCAACTTCGTGCCAGATCTTCGGGAGCGGCAAATGCACGACATTGACGAAGAGCCCGATGGCGCAGGCCCAGATCAGGGGATTGCGGATCACGGTCATGACGATGGCGCGGGCGGACTGCTTCTCGGGCGCAGCGTAATGGGCGAGCACGGCGACGCTGAACACGTTGACCAGCGGAATGATCGCGACCATCGCCACGGAGGCCAGCGCCAGCCCGACATCGCCGAACATGTTGGCGGACACCGAGAGCGCCACATAGGTCTGCCAGCGCGTCGCGCCCTGGAAGATCGAGGAGAAGGCAGGGCCGTCGATGCCGAGCCGCGACAGGGCAGGGCGCAACGCGAGGCACAACAGCGACATCGCGAGCGCCGACAGCAGCAGCGCCCCGCCGACGCCGGCGACGGGGACCTGGCCGAGGTCGGCTTTCACCAGCGTCTGGATCAGCAGCATCGGAAACAGCACGAAATAGGTCAGCCGCTCGAGCCCGTGCCATTGCGTGTCGAGCCGCATCAGGCTGCGCTTCAGCACGACGCCGAGCACGATGAGGATGAAGACCGGCAGCAGCGCCGCGATCACGACGGCCATGGATCAGCCAGGTCCGGAGGTTGCGCGGAGGTTGGCGAGCCGGTCGAGCGCGCCTTGCAGGATGAAGATCGCGGCGTGCTCGTCGATCACCTCGGCGCGCTTGGCGCGGCTGACGTCCATGCCGATCAGCTCGCGTTCGACCGCAGCCGTCGAGAGGCGCTCGTCCCAGAGCCCGATCGGAAGCGTGGTCAGCCCGGCAAGATTGCGGGCGAAGGCGCGGGTCGATTGCGCGCGCGGGCCCTCGCTGCCGTCCATGTTGATGGGCAGGCCGAGCACGAAGCCGACCGCCTTGCGCTCGGCCGCGATCGCGAGCAGCCGGGCGGCATCCTGCTTGAACGCCTTGCGCTGGATGGTCTCGACCCCGGTCGCTAACCGGCGGTCCGGATTGGACACGGCAACCCCAATGGTTTTGGTGCCGAGATCGAGGCCGACCAGCCCACCGCGTTCGGGCCAGTGGGTTGCAGCATCGACCAGGGGCAGGATAAGAGCCGGCATGGATCAGCGCATAGCATGCGTCGCGCCGCGGAGTGAACCCTGACGATGGATGCGCTGACACTATTCGGCCTGTTTGCCGTCACCGCGATGCTGGTCTGCTATGCCATGGAGGATCGCAGCCATTGGTTCGTGCTGCTGTTCGCAATGTCCTGTGCGCTCGGCTCGGCCTACGGCTTCCTGCAAGGCGCCTGGCCGTTCGGCCTGGTCGAGGCGATCTGGGCCGTGGTGGCGCTGCGGCGATGGCATCTCAGGCCGCGGTAGAAGAGTTCGGGCGAGGGCGCCTGCCGGGCGGCAGGCCGATCCTCGCCCGTGGGTAGACTTGCCGATCAGCGGATCGCGATCGGATTGATCATCGCCTGCACGCCGCCGGTCCAGCGCGGCTGTCCCAGCACGAACAGGAATTCATATCCCTTGTCCCGGGCGAGCGCAGCGGTGTCCATGTTCTCGAGGATGTAGGTCCCGTTCATGGCAAGTAGGATCTGGTGCACCTCGAACACGTTCTTGGACTCGAACGGCAGCACCTCGAGCGCCCAGGTGTCGGCGCCGATTGCGACGACGCCCTTGCCGGTCAGGTATTTTGCGCCTTCGACGCCGAGCCCGGGCTCGCCCGCCGAATAGCGCTTGTCGTCCTTGCCGATCAGGCTGAGCCAGCCGGTGTGGAAGATGACGACGTCGCCCTGGCGGATCTCGACGTTCTGCTGCTTGGCGGCTTCCTCGATCTCCTTGACGTTGAAGGCGGTGCCTTCCTTCACGATGTCGGTCTTGAAATAGGCGGCCATGTCGAGCAGCACGCCGCGGGTGACCATCGGCGGCACCTTCTCGATGCCGAGCTTTTTCAGCCCGTTGGGATCGGCGAAGTCGGCGAGCTTGTTGCCGTTGTAATAGACGTGCTCGACGCCGAGATGTCCGAGGCCGTCGAGCTGGCTGCCGATGCCGACCCACGTATCCAGGATGTCGTCGTTATAGGTCGCCTTGTTCGGACCGAGGCCTGGGCTGCCGGCCTGTCCGGGTTGCACGATGGTGAGCTTGAAGGTGCGCGGCGGATAGGCCGGCGTGTTGGGTGTGACGGGAATGCCGAGTGCATAGGTCTTGCCGGTCTTCACCAGCGACGCTGCTTTCAGCACGAGCTCGGGCGTCATGTAATTGGCGGCGCCGATCTCGTCGTTCGGTCCCCATTTCGATTTGGTCCAGTCCTGTGCGCTTGCAGTTCCTGATATCGCCGACAACGCGGCGACACAGCACAACACGAGCGTATTGCGCATCGATAGTCCTCCCGATGTTTTTTGCCGATGTTTTGGCTTCGTTATGGTTTCGCGCTGGCCAGCGCCGCATCCTAACGTAGAACGGTCGCGCGCTTCAAAGCATTTCGAAGTGCTGCGTTGCGATGGCGGAACGCAGTGATCGATTGAAATGCGATCCGCGCGGCCTTCGTAGCCCGGATGGAGC
>NZ_JBFULT010000257.1:0-10343 GCF_054049755.1 Bradyrhizobium sp. P5_C11_2 | reverse complement strand
CCCGAAGGGCGAACCCGGAATCTCGAGATTCTCAGGTGCGCAATTGCGCACCATAGTTCGATGCGTCGCATCGCCCCGGGATGACGGCGTATGGAAAGACGCGGCTAACCCGGCCGATAAGCTCCGGTCACGGGATCCTGCTTCAGGGTCTGGATGTGCCCCATATGGGCGGCCTCGGCGACGCGCGAGAGGCGCATCTCCTCCAGCTCCTGGTTGATCCGGACAGCGGTCTTGTAGGCCCAGCGGACCACGGCAAGCCCGCCCAGGACGCCCGCGAAAGCGACGAACGGCGGCATCTGTCGATCCTTGTCTAGTGCTCAGCCCCCACGCGCATTCTCGCGCAGACCGGGCCGCGCCGCAATTGGCTCGGGCCGGACCAAATGGCGCGGGAGGGCGTCGCCTAGAACCCGAATTTCGCCCAAATCGCGCGCGTTTCGATCGCCGAGATCAGCTCATCCGGCAGCCCCACCATTGATTCCAGGGCCGAAAGCTGGCCCGCGCCGGGCGATTTCCGCCCCAAAAGGCCGGACAGCAGCCCACTCGGCTGTGCGATCACGGGGGTGAGAACCTTCTCGCCATAGCGGGCACGAAGAGTTGAGCGGAGATCGCCGATCCCGTCGGCGAGCCCCAGCGCGATCGAGCTGTCGCCGGCCCAGTACTCGCCGGTGAACAGGGTGTCGTCGGTGCCCTTCAGCCGCGCGCCGCGGCTCTCCTTCACCAGCGAAATGAAGATCTGGTGGATCTCGCGCTGGAGCGCCTTCAGCTTCGCCACGTCGTCGGGGTTTTCGGGCAGGAACGGATCGAGCATCGCCTTGTGCGCGCCGGCCGTGTAAAGCCGCCGCTCGATGCCGAGCCGCTTGATCGCTTCCTGGAAACCAAAGCTGCCGCCGACCACGCCGATCGAGCCGAGGATCGAGGACGGATCGCAAAAGATCTCGTCGCCCGCGCAGGCGATCATGTAGCCGCCCGACGCCGCGACGTCCTCGACGAACACCAAAACCTTCAGCTTCTTCTCGGCCGCGAGCTGCTTGATGCGCAGATAGATCTGGCGCGACTGCACCGGCGAGCCGCCGGGCGAGTTGATCACCAGCGCCACCGCCTTGGCGTTCCGAATCGAAAACGCCCGCTCCAGCACCCGCGCGACGCCGGCGAGCGTCATGCCCGGACGCAGCGGCGTCACCGCGCCGATCACGCCCGACAGCCGCACCACCGGCACCACCGCCGTGCCCGGGCGGAAGCGCGCCGGGAGATATTGCATGAGCTTGTCGGCCAGGCCGGAACCCTCGCGATCGTTCAATTGTTCGGCCATGCCGTCACCCCTGATTAACCATTTCTTATCACGCGACTGTCATTGAAGTTGGCTGGAACGTGTTTTGCAAATTCCCCGTTGGGAAGCTGCAATAAGGCAGCGGAGGAAACGCCATGAAGATCTATCTGCTGTTGATGCTGATCGGTGCGCTTTTCACGGCGATTCGCTTCACCTCGCCGCAGGAGCAGCAGACGGAATCGCTTCCGCAGTAGGCCGTCACGGCTCCGCCAGCGGCAAGATCGCCCTCCCTTCCAGAATATCCTTCACCTCTTTTTTAGGCACGCGTGACTCGTCGTTAAGCATCAGGCCCGGCAGCAATCGCGTCGGGGCCCGGCCGCCTTTGACTGCGCGCACCAGCACGCGGATCGCGGGACGACCCGCCTCGCCATGAACCGGCAGGACCGACAGGCTGCCGAAGCCGCGTGACAGCGCTGCCAAAACCTCAGCTATCCCATCCGCGCGCCAGATCAAGGTCAGCACACCGCTCGATCGGAGGATGCGCCGCGCCGCATGCACCCAGGCATCCAGCGTCTCGCCCGTCGCCACATGCGCGACCTGCCGCGCCTGATCCGGCGAGCCGCGATGCCGCGTGGAATCGTTGAAGGGCGGGTTCATCAGCACATGATCGACACTGTCAGGCACAAGCCCATGGGCCGCGAAGGCCTGCGCATCGGCCGTGACGTCGAGCACGATCGCCTCGGCCGAAATCCCATTCGCCGCCGCATTGGCGCGCGCGAGCTCCGCCAGCTCCGGATCGATCTCGACCAGGCTGAGGCTGATGCCGGGCACGCGCCAAGCGAGCGCCAGCCCGGCGGTGCCGATGCCGGCGCCGAGATCGACCACGCGGTCGCCTGCCCGGGCCTCTGTCGCCGCCGCGAGGAGAATGGCATCGTGTCCGGCGCGGTGGCCGGACCGCTTCTGCTTCAGGCGCAGCTGTCCGCCGAGAAAGGCGTCCTCGGTGAGGTCAGCCGCGGCCTCAGTCATCGCCGCGCAATTCGTGGCTGAGGCCCGCCTCGGTCAGAAGCTGCCGGGCCTCGTGGGCGTCGTCCTCATGGACCAGGATCCGCCGCGGCAAAATGCCGAGCGAGCCCTCGATAACGCTCATGTTCTGGTCCAGCACCAGATGATGGATATTGGCGCCGTCGAGCAGCGCGCCGATCGCCGACACCAGCACCATATCGTTGGTCCGAACCAGTTCTCGCAAAACACAGGCCTCCTGCCTGACGGGGGTTAAGCGGCAATGTCAATGGTTCCACGGCCCTTGCCGCATCCGCGTCCAGTTTCTATTGTCTTTGCATCAGAATAGCCCCTCCGGGGCAAATATTGGAGACCGGCGTGGCCGTCATCGTACCTTTCGAAACCCCCGGCGCGTCGATCGAAGAGCTGGTTGCCCTTGTCGCCCCTGACATGGAGCGCGTCAACGCGACGATCCTGTCGCGGACCGGCTCCGAGGTGACCATGATCCCGGAAGTGGCCAACCATTTGATCTCCTCCGGGGGAAAGCGGCTGCGGCCGATGCTGACGCTGGCCATGGCCAACCTTGCCGGCTACAACGGCGACGGCCACATCAAGCTCGCCGCAAGCGTCGAGTTCATGCATACCGCGACCCTGCTCCACGACGACGTCGTCGACGAGAGCGAGATGCGCCGCGGCAGGCTGTCGGCGCGCATGCTCTGGGGCAACGAGGCGAGCGTGCTGGTCGGTGACTTCCTGCTCGGCCAGGCCTTTCGCATGATGGTCGAGGTCGGCTCGCTGCGCGCGCTCGACATCCTCTCCGCAGCARCCGCAACCATCGCCGAGGGCGAGGTGATGCAGCTCGCCGCCGCCAAGAACACCGCGACCACCGAGGACGAATATCTCGCCGTGATCCGCGGCAAGACCGCCGAGCTGTTCGCGGCCGCCTGCGAGGTCGGCCCCGTGATCGCCAACCGCCCGAAGGCGGAGCAGACCGCCTGCCGCTCGGTCGGCATGAATCTCGGCATCGCCTTCCAGCTCGTCGACGACGTGCTCGATTACGGCGGCAAAAGCGCAAAACTCGGCAAGAACACCGGCGACGATTTCCGCGAGGGCAAGATCACCCTGCCGGTGGTGCTCGCCTTCCGCCGCGGCAACGACACCGAGCGGGCCTTCTGGATCCGGGCACTCGAGCGCGGCGAGATCGGCGACACCGATCTCGACCACGCCCTCGGCCTGATGAACAAGCACCGCGCGCTCGAGGACACGCTGAGCCGCGCCCAGCACTACGGTGCCATGGCGGTCGACGCGCTGGCGCTGTTCCCGTCCTCGCCGATGAAGGGCGCGCTGGAGCAGGTCGTGGCGTTCTGCCTGGCACGGTCGCATTAGGTCTTCTCGTTTCGGCACGCTGCCCGCCTCACACTCGCCGTCGTCCCGGCGAAGGCCGGGACGACATCGTTGAGATAGCGCTCCTCTGCTCCCGCATCGTCATTGCAAGCGCAGCGAAGCAATCCAGAATCTTTCCGCGGAAACAGTCTGGATTGCTTCGCTGCGCTCGCAATGACGGAGTATGGCGCCCGGCCATCGTTCGCCAACTCGCATCTCAATTCGCAGCGACAGCTTCGCCGCTCGCTCCACCCGTGCATGCTTCTGCTCACCCGGTAACTTGCATTTTGCAAGCCACTCCCTTACCTTCCCGCCATGCAGCCCAAATCCCCCTCCATCCTGGAATGCCCGGTCGGCCGCGCCGTCGAAACGGTCGGCGAATGGTGGAGCATCCTGATCCTTCGGGATGCGTTTCAGGGCGCGACGCGGTTCGACGAGTTTTCGCAAAGTCTCGGGATCGCGCCGAACATCCTGTCACGGCGCCTCGCTCATCTCACCGACGCCGGCATGTTCGTGCGCCGCCGCTATCACGAGCGGCCGCCGCGTTACGAATATGTGCTGACGCAGAAGGCGCGGGATTTCTTCCCCGTGATCGCGACGCTGCTCGCCTGGGGCAACAAGCATCTCGCGCCGAAGGGCGAGGCCATCGTGCTGGCGAGCCGGGACGGCGTTCGTCCGCTCGATCCGGTCGTCGTCGACGCCGCCAGCATGCATCCGATCACGCTCGCCAACGCGGTCGTCGTCCCCGGCCCGCGCGCAAGCCGCGGGATGCGGCGGCGGCTCGCCTCGCTCAAGGCCATGAACCCGGCCGTTGCGCCGGCTGGAGACTGACATGCGTCGTATCGTCGTGACGGGAATGGGCGCGGTATCGCCGCTCGGCTGCGGTGTCGAACTGTCCTGGCGCCGGCTGCTCGCCGGTCAAAGCGGGCTGCGCGCCCTGCCCGAATGGTCGCAGGCGCTGCCGGCGCGCATTGCCGGCCTCGTGCCCGACAAGGCCAGCGACACCGACGGTGGCTTCGATCCGGCGCAGGCCGCGGCGCCAAAAGATCAGCGCAAGATGGACCGCTTCATCCTGTTCGCGCTGCTCGCCGCCGCGGAGGCGATCGCGCAGGCCAAATGGGCGCCCCAGGATGCAACGGCACTGGAACGGACCGCGACGATCATCGCCTCCGGCGTCGGCGGCTTCCCGGCGATGGTGGAGGCGGTGCGTATCACCGACCAGCGCGGTCCACGGCGGCTGTCGCCATTCACCATCCCCTCGTTCCTCGCCAATCTCGCCGCCGGTCACGTCTCGATCAAATACGGCTACAAGGGCCCGCTGGGGACACCGGTTACGGCTTGCGCCGCCGGCGTCCAGGCGATCGGCGATGCGGCGCGCATGATCCGCGCGGGCGAAATCGACGCGGCGATCTGCGGCGGCGCTGAGGCCTGCATCGATCTCGTCAGTCTCGGCGGCTTCGCGGCGGCGCGCGCGCTGTCGAGCGGGTTCAACGACGCGCCCGCGCGCGCCTCGCGCCCGTTCGATCGCGACCGCGACGGTTTCGTCATGGGCGAAGGCGCGGGCATTGTGGTGATCGAGGAGCTCGAGCATGCGCTGGCGCGCGGCGCGGCGCCGATCGCGGAGATCGTGGGATATGGCACCACGGCGGACGCCTATCACATGACGTCAGGTCCGCCCGATGGCGACGGTGCACGGCGCGCCATGGAGATCGCGCTGCGGCAGGCGCGGCTCGCGCCCGGCGAGTTGCAGCACCTGAACGCCCATGCGACGTCGACGCCGGCCGGCGACGAAGGCGAGCTTGGCGCCATCGCCGCGCTGTTCGGCCGCAACCGCAGCATCGCGGTGAGCGCGACGAAGTCGGCCACCGGTCATCTRCTCGGCGCGGCCGGCGGCCTTGAGGCGATCTTCACCGTGCTTGCCCTGCGCGACCAGATCGCCCCGCCGACGCTCAACCTCGAAAATCCAGATCCCGGCGCCGAGGGCATCGACATCGTCTCAGGCAGCGCGCGGCCGATGCCGATGCGGCATGCCATCTCCAACGGTTTCGGCTTCGGAGGGGTGAATGCCAGCGTGATCTTCCGCCGGTTCGGCTAGACGAGGACTTGCAATCACGCCGGGCATTGTTACCAAAGCGGGATGACCGAAACCAATTTCTGGCTGTTCCTGGCGGCCGCACTCGTCATCGCCGCCATTCCCGGCCCCGGCATCTTCTACGTCGCGGCGCGGACCTTGTCGGAAGGACGCGCGAGCGGCTTTGCATCGACCGCGGGCACAGCGCTGGGCGGCCTGGTCCATGTGCTGGCAGGCAGCCTCGGCATCTCCGCCATCATCCTCGCCAGCGCCGAGCTGTTTGCCGCCGTGAAGCTCGTCGGCGCGCTGTATCTGGTCTGGCTCGGCATCCGCACCTTTCGCAACGCCGGCCGCACGCTGTCGCTCGACAGTGAGGCCGTCGGCGACAAGCGCGCGTTCCGCGATGGCGTGCTGGTCGAGGCGCTGAACCCGAAGACCGCGGCATTCTTCCTGGCGTTCATTCCGCAGTTCCTCGATCCGGCATCCTCAAACCCGACGCTGCAATTCATCCTGCTGGGCGCGATCTCGGTCACCTTGAACACGCTCGTCGATGTCATCGTGGTGCTGATGGCCTCGGTGACGCGCACGCAACTGACCGGCCGGCCGCATCTGATGCGTCGCCTCACCCAGGGCTCCGGCGTCTTCATCGCGGGCCTCGGCGTTTCGCTGGCGCTGGCGCGGCGGCCGGCAAATGGCTAGCGTCCCGCACAGCCACTTCTATGAATCACACGGGCTGCGGCTGCATTATGCCGACTGGGGCAATGAGGGGGCGCCGGCCGTCATCCTGGTTCACGGCGGCCGGGATCATTGCCGGAGCTGGGACGTCATCGCCCGATCTCTGCAGCCGCATTTCCACGTGCTCGCGCCCGACCTGCGCGGACATGGCGATTCCGACTGGACCAGAGGCGGCAGCTACGCGCTGACCGAGTATGTGTACGATCTCGCGCAGCTCGTCCGCGCCGTCGCGGCGCCTCAGGTGATTCTCGTCGGCCATTCGATGGGCGGCATGGTGAGCCTGATCTTTTCGGGATCATTCCCCGAGCTGGTCTCGAAGCTGGTCGTGCTCGACGGCGTGACCATGTTGCCGGATACGCCGAAGCCGCCGGCGCATGAGCGCATCAGCAAATGGATCGGCCAGCTCGACAGGCTGCACGACCGCACGCCGCGTCGCTATGCGACCCTCGAGGACGCGGCGGCGCAGATGGTGCTTCACAACAAGCGCCTCGCGCGCGAACTCGCGCTGCATCTTGCAACGCATGGCTCACGACAGAACGAGGACGGCACCTATAGCTGGAAGTTCGATCCCTATCAGCGTGCCAGCGCACCGCACCGGCTCTGGCCGGACGACCACGTCGCGCTGTGGTCGCGCATCGCCTGTCCGACGCTGCTCCTGAATGCCGGCGAAAGCTTTCTGGCCGGCGCCAGGGCCGCGGGCCTGGAGCGTTACTTTCAACAGGCGCGCGTCGAGACCGTCGCCGGCGCCGGACACTGGCTGCAGCACGACAAGCCGCAAGAGGTGCTGGGCGCGATCCGAAAGTTTCTTGGGCTCGCCGAGGACGGCGCGGATTAGCTCCACCGCCGTAGGGTGGGCAAAGCGAAGCGTGCCCACCACTTCAATCGCGCGACCTGGATACATGGTGGGCACGGCGCTGTCGCGCCTTTGCCCACCCTACGGCGGCCGCGATTAGCTCAACGTCCCCGCATGCACCCACCAGCCGGGGTGATCGCTGCGGATCCTTTCGGCGGCGGCGTGCGTCTCGGCGGGCGCGCCGAAGATCGCAAAACAGGTCGCGCCCGAGCCGGACATGCGGGCGAGCTTGACGCCGCTCGATGCACGCAGCGCCTCCAGCACCTCGCCGATCACCGGCTCGATGCGCATCGCGGGGGCTTCGAGGTCATTGGCGACGGTTTCGAGAACGTCAACCCAATCGGCGATGGACGCGCCGTCTTCCGGCCAGGCCGGGGCGTCAAGGACGGAGGTGGCGCCCACCAGGAGCTCGCCATGACGCAGGCCCAGCGCCCGGAACACGTCCTGGGTCGCGACGGGCACGCGCGGATTGACCATGACGCAGGGCATGCTCGGCAACGCCAGCGGCAACAACTGCTCGCCGACGCCGGTCATGTCGCAGGCGCGCGAGAACAGGCACACCGGGACGTCGGCGCCGGTCGCGAGCGCGACCTTCTGCAGCCGGGGATCATCGAGCGACAGATTGTTGAGACGCGCCAGCAGCCGCAGCGCCGCAGCCGCATCGGCCGAACCGCCGCCGATGCCAGCCGCAACGGGGAGCACCTTGTCGAGCGCGAACGCTCCAAACTTCAGCCCCGGCACGGCTTCGGCCAGAAGCTTCGCCGCCTTGAACACGAGATTGTCGGCGGTATCGCCGCACGCCGCAGCCAGCGGTCCGGTGGTGGCGAGCTTCAGCTCACCGCCCGGCTCCAAGGTGAGCCGATCGGCGCAGTCCGCAAAGGCAACCACGCTTTCGAGATCATGATAACCGTCGGCACGACGGCCGACGACGCGAAGGCTCAGATTGACCTTCGCCCGTCCTTCTTCAATCAACGCCGGCATTGGCGGCACGCCCCCGAAACTCATCCTCGTTCGCGCATGATCTTATCGGAAAACCGCTGCACACTTTTCCGGATCATGCGCCCCAGATCAACCGCCCTTGCCGTCGTCCTTCTTCTTATCGGCCTGCGCGGCCGAGGAATTCGAATCGTCGGTCAGCCCGTTCGCGATCTTGGCCTCGATCTTCGGCAGATCGTCGGGCTCGGGCTTGAGATCGCGCGCATGCGCCCACTGGAACTTGGCCTCCAGCGTGCGGCCGACGCGCCAATAGGCATCGCCAAGGTGATCGTTGATGGTGGGATCCTCGGGCTTGAGGTCGATCGCGCGCTCGAGGTTCTTCACCGCCTCCTCGTAATTGCCGATGCGGTAGTAGGCCCAGCCGAGGGAGTCGACGATGTAGCCGTCGTCGGGACGCTGCTCGACGGCGCGCTTGATCATCTTCATGCCGTCGTCGAGGTTGACGCCCTGGTCGATCCAGGAATAGCCGAGATAGTTGAGGACATGCGCCTGGTCGGGCTGGAGCTCGAGCGCCTTCTTCATGTCGGCTTCGGCCTTGCCCCACTGCTTGGAGCGCTCCTCGCAGATGCCGCGATAATAATACCAGACGCTGTTGGCCTTGTCGTTGCCGGCCGGCAGCACCTCGATGCCTTGCGAATAGGTCGCACCGCAGTCGCCGAACCTCTTGCGGCCGCGCTCGAGATTGCCGAGCGCCATGATGGCTTCGAGGTCCTTGGGATCCTCGCTCACCACGCCCTTGAGGATCTTGATCGCCTCGTCGGTACGGTCGGCGGAATCCAGATCGACGGCGAGCTGGATCTGCGCGTTGCGCTTCAACGGCGACGACGCCGGCACGCGTTCATAGACCTTGATCGCCATCTGCGGCCGCTTCACCGATTCATAGAGGTCGGCGAGCGACAGCAGCGCCAGCGGATGGCTGGGCTGGAGATAGAGTGCGAGCTGGAGGTAGACCAGCGCCAGATCCTCGCCGCCGCGGCGGGTCAGCGTGGCGCCGATGCCATACAGCGCTTCGGCCGCACCGGCTTGCGCGGAATCGGCTAGCGGCGGCATCTTCCTGCCGGCCTTGGTCTCGCGCAGGCCTTCCACGATCAGCGGATGACGGGCGAGCTTCTTGTCGAAGGCCTGGTAGACGGTGGTCGCGGCGGCGGAATCCTTGTTGCGCGACAGCCAACGCGCATAGGCCTCGGTGACGCGCAGCATGGAATCGTCGAGCTTGTAGGCGCGCTCGAAGCGGGTGCCCGCATCCTTCTCCTTGCCGGAGAGTTCGAGGATCATGCCGGCGTGGAGATCCTTGAACAGCGGGTACCATTCGGGACCAGCCAGCTTGTCGATGGTGGCGACACCGCCCTTGGCGTCGCCTGCGCCGTAGGCGGCCCAGCCCGACAGCAGCGTCGCGACCAGATCGGTGATCGGCCCGCGGATCGACTGGTTGATGTTGGTCTGGGCGGTCGCATACTTCTTGAACTTGAGATCGTGCACGCCGACGACGAGGCGCGCGACGCGGTTGGTCTTGTCGATGGTGAGAATGCGCTCGGCGAGCTTGACCGCTTCATCGATGTCGCCATCGGCGACCGAGGAGATGAAGGCGCGGTCGAGCAGCTCGTTGTTCTTGGGATCGGTGCGCAGCGCCGAGCGGTAGAAGGCGGCGGCGGACGCCGCGTCGCGCTCGACGCTGGCGTGGCGGGCGGCAAGATAGCTGCCGGCGGTGGTGAGCGACTTCAGATCGTTGCGGGTCGGAAACTGCGCCGCCGTGTTCTCCGGATGATCCGGCGTCTGCGCCATGACCCTGCCGGGGACCGTCGCGATCGCTGTGCCCATGAGGGCGATGGCGGCAACAGTCCAGCGGTTGAAACGATTTGAAAACATCAGGGCTCGCCTTGAGTTGGTAGTGCCTGGGTTTGGAGCAAAGGCCGTCTCGCATGCGAACGCGGCCGGCGACATCGGGACCCGGAACCGTCAGGGCCGGACAATGCCGCTTTTGGCGCTTCACCGCAAGGATTCGGACCGGACGATCCCCCTCCGCACGCCCCAAATCGGCC
>NZ_JBFULT010000256.1:0-10370 GCF_054049755.1 Bradyrhizobium sp. P5_C11_2 | reverse complement strand
CTACCACTACGACAGCCACGACCAACTGCGGGAACACCTCGCCGCTTTCCTGGATGCCTACAACTTCGCCCGGCGGCTCAAGACCCTACGCGGCCTCACGCCATACGAAGCGACCTGCCGAGCCTGGGCAGACGACCCAGGCCGGTTCAGATACGACCCAACCCATCTCACCTCGGGACTGAACACCTAGGCTCAGGCCTGATCGCAGCCTGAGAGCTGCCGACTAAGTCACCCCTGCCATTCATCCCTTCACCGTAGCGTTTTCGCTTAGCGTTGCCGTTCTGTAACAGGCAGGCGCGCGCCTGCGCGTCTACTCATCGTCGCGCGTCAGTAGGATAAGGCCGCAGGGTGATGATCGGGCCCGCTCTGTTGGCGAGATGCATCTCGCAATCCGCCATCGCCATGTTGCTAACCTCGAGCCTCGCTGCGGCCCCTGGGCTTGCCGAGGAACTGAGGGATAACAAGGCGAAATCCTCATCGAACAGCGGCAGCCCGGGCGGGAAGGGTGGCAAAACCGACGGGCAGAAGGATGTCGACACCGAGCACTTGTTCGGCTTCACCGAAGGCTCTGACACGGGTGAGAAGGGCGAGCAGGAGGTCCTGGTCGATACCATCTCGCGCTTCAGCAAGCGCCGTGACGGTCCGGGCTCTTCCACCTACCGCATGCTCGACACGCGGTTCTCCTATCAGTTCAACCCCGCTGAGCGGTTCAGCGTCGAGCTGAGCGCCTTCTGCAATCTCCGCCGGCAACGCAACATCGCGGAGTTGGACGACAAGGCGTTCGGCACGTTCGACGGCGCGTCGGTGGAGCTGAAGTACCAGTTCCTAAAAGGATCGGCCGAGCAGCCGCTCGGACTCGCCCTTGAGCTACGCCCTCGCTTCACCCGGATCCTACCTGTCGAGGGCAATGGCGCGAACGTGTTCGACATGGAAAGCCTCATCCAGCTCGACGTGCAGGTCGTGCCGGCCAAGATCTGGTACGGCAGCAACATTAGCTTCGAGCCTGCGGCCGGGCGCCAGCGAGGGGGCAGCCAGGGCTACCGATCCTCGACCTTCCTGTGGTCGAACGCGGTGGTTGGGCAGGTGACGGAAGGGACCTTCGTGGGCCCGGAGGTGCGCTACTTGCGCGGCTACGACGGTATCTTCCTCAACCGCCTTCAGAGCCAGGCGGTATTGGTCGGGCCTGTCCTGCATCACCGCTTCACCGAGAAGATCTGGCTGACCGTGGCCTATGTGGCTCAAGCGTGGGGGCGCGACACCGATCCGGCCTATGCCCGGCGCGGCCTTGGCCTGACACAGTTCGAACGCACAAACCTGCGCGTGAAGTTCGGCATGGAATTCTGAGCGGTAAAATCGACCTCGCCCCAACCAGCTTTGGGCTCTCGCACCACAGTTGGCGCCACCTTGGGGAGCAATCGCTCTAAACTCCGAACCGGTCGCCCCTCGCGGGCAGCGCGCGTACTTCAGCGTTGAGTCCGAGAAATGCATATTCCCAGAACAGCTCAAGCATTTTGGCTCCGGCCGCGGCTTCTCGGCTCGGCTGCGCTTTGCTTGGCTCTAAGCCTTGTCCTCCCGATCCCATCGGTTTGGACCAGGCTCCTTATCGGCTGGTGCGTGAGCGTCATCACCTATGTGGCGCTGGTAATCTTTCAGCTGACGCGCGGATCGAGTGAAGCGCTGCGCCGCGAAGCGTCCCGTCTCGACGATAGCGCGTTTACGATTTCCCTGTTTGCAGTTCTGGCCGCTGCTGCAAGCTGCGGGGCTGTGGCGATGCTGCTGTTCGGCCAACAAGAGCAGGATGGATATCGGATCCCTCATATTGCGCTCGCTGCTTTGACGCTGCTTTGCGCATGGGTCTTCGTGCAGGTGGTCTTCACCACTCACTACGCGCACGTCTACTATGGCGAAGAGGATGGCAAGCCCCGCGGTGGCTTGGATTTCAACGGCGATGATCATCCAGATTTTTGGGATTTCTTCTACTTTTCCGTAACGATTGGAGCGACATCGCAGACATCCGATACTGACATCACTGCAAAGCAAATGCGTAGGATCGCAACCTTGCAGACGCTATACGCCTACTTTTTCAACACGAGCCTCTTGGCTTTAGCCGTGAACATGGCGGCTGGCCTTGCTCAGCATTGAAACTGGCAACTGACCCGCCGTACAAATTCTACTTTGCCATGCTAAACTTGAGAGCACAGTTCATTATCCCGGCGTCGACGTCGAGGATGTGCTTGTGCTGGTACAAGGCACTGAGATCTGAGCGTTCGGCGGCTCGGCTGCAGCGTCGAGGCTTCGGAACCGGCCTGACTAGCGCGCCCCTTGCAGCCGTTCAGCCATCCTCTTGTGCATCCCGCAAGCACACATCGAGTGGTTGACACTCGGTCAACTCATGAGGGGCACGCCGTCACTCTGAACGATGGCGCGCCGGACCGTCGAGCGGGCTGCGTCGATGGCCAAGGTGGCGGCGCCGAGCGTCCGCGCCTCGGTAGGCTTGTTCAGGGCATGGCGCGCTATGATGCTCGCGAGGTCGTCTACCTCGCTGGCTATGGCCGCCAGCCGCCCGCGGTCCGTCTCACGGCTGGCCTCAGACCGAAGTTCGAGCAGGCGCGTGGTCGCCACCTCGATCCGCTCCCGGCGGATCCGCCCCAGGCGTTGCCGCAGCCAAGCTGTCGTCGAGCCCAGGCCGCCACCCAGGATGGCCACGAGATAGATCCAGCTCTCATAGCGCTCGATAAATGTCTCCTGCTCGCGCTCGTAGTAGTCGATGGCGCCCGGGTGGATGGGCAACCGG
Source organism: Bradyrhizobium sp. P5_C11_2 (assembly GCF_054049755.1). Lineage (NCBI taxonomy): Bacteria > Pseudomonadati > Pseudomonadota > Alphaproteobacteria > Hyphomicrobiales > Nitrobacteraceae > Bradyrhizobium > Bradyrhizobium sp. P5_C11_2. The sequence goes on along the minus strand of NZ_JBFULT010000256.1, from coordinate 7,576 downwards.
GCGCTGGTGGCGTCCGCCGTGTCTTCGTAATCTGGACGGCTGACGTCTTCCGCTGCCGGAACCGTCTCGGCCAGGGCTGTGCGCATCTCGAACAGGTGCTGCGTCACCTCCGCGACGAGGCTGCGCGACAGGTTGGCTCGCGCCATCAAGCGGTAAGACGAGCCAACGGTCGCGACGTCCTCCGCCGGAAGGCGCGGGCTGCCGCCGAACAGTGCGGCTGGCACCGTGACTGGCTGCAGGCGTGGCCAGCGCGCCAGCACCGCGGCGGTGTCGGGTACACCGAACAGCGTAGCCTCGCCATCGGCGCTCGCCGCCTGAACGAGGCCGACCACCCGCCGCGCCGCCGAGGATGTGGGCGTCGTCACCAGCACCATCGCGTCGATGCGACCGTCCCCAAACGCAACTGCCACATCGGCTTCCTCTATCGGGACAAGCGCGACAGCCTTCGGCGGTACGGCGCCGGCTGGAGCGTCGGTCAGAAGCTCCATCCCGAAATGGGCAACCAGGGTGCCGGCCAGCGTCCTGTCGGCAGTCCTGTTCGACAGCACGCCGAGTTGCTTGCCTGCCAAGTCCGGGAAGTCCTTGATGCCGGATTGCGCGGGGGCGACCACGAACGCCGCCAGCTTCCGCAAGATAGCCAGGGTTAGGCCATTGCCCGGCATAGAGACGTCCGGACGCACTATCGCGAGGTCGACTTGGCCGGCTTTGAGCGCCTCTGCACTCTCGCGCACCCCGTCGAAGGACAACACCTTTAGCCGGATGCCGAGCTTCCTGCGCGCGAGTTCGTCGGCGTAGGCCCGCAGCAGGGCCGGTTCAGGGCCTCCCTTGGGAGCGACAGCGATAGTCAGCGTCGTGGGTCGCGTCAGGTGGACCGCGGCAGCGGTCCCGAGGACGATCAGCAGCGCCAAGCCGAGAAGTAGCCATGCTTCCCGGCCAGCCGGGATCGCCAACTTACGCACACACTCTCCTCGCTCACCGCGGACTCTTACGACCGTGGTGCCCAAGTGGGCGACGCGCCGCCGATTTACGAGGAGTCTTCCGAGCGGCCGCGAGTTTGCGAGGGCCTCAATCTGCTCGCGCTCTGTTTACTTGATGCCGGGGCCGCATGCCCCCGCGCCGCGGAACGGTCAAGGCGCGTTCACCGTATTCATTAAAACGCCGTAGCCGCCGCGCTTGAGGTCGGGCAATCATGAAAGCGACGATGGTGCAGGGGGCAGGATCCCCCGAAGGCGCATACCGCTTCCTCGGCGGTCGCCCTGGAAGCGCTTGGCATTGTCTACGGCGACATCGGCACCAGTCCGCTCTACCGCCTGCGCGAGACCATCATGGCCGCGGCCGCAGGCGGCCCACCCAATCGCGAGGCGGTTCTCAGCTCCGTCTCGCTCATCCTCTCGTCGCTCGTCGTGGTCGTGGCGGTCGAGGACGGCCGGCTCAAGGGCGTCGACTGCGACCGCCTGAGCTACTTCATCAGACATGAGACGGTGGTCACCTCGGAAAAGGAGCCCGGCATGGCGACTTGACGCGAGGAGATCATCGCGCTGATGCAGCGCAACGCTGAGGAGACGGCGAGTTACCTGTGTGTGCCGGTCCAGCAAGCAATGGAGGTCGGCGCCGAGATGGAGATGTGAGTGGTAACCGTTCCAAGTAGGAGGATGCCCCGATGAGGGCGCCGAGGGGCTTCGCAGACTTCGCTTCGCGGGTCGCGCGCGCCGCGGGTCGGCCGTTGACCTTCGCGCTGAGCCTGATTCTCATCGTGGTCTGGGCAGTCACGGGGCCGCTGTTCGGCTTCTCCGATACGTGGCAGTTGGTAATCAACACCGGCACAACCATCGTGACGTTCCTGATGGTGTTCCTGATCCAGAACACGCAGAATCGCGACGGCGCAGCCATCCAGGCTAAGCTCGACGAGCTCATCCGGGCGAGCGCGGCGCAGAACCGCTTTATCGGGATAGAGGGACTGGCGGAGGAAGAGCTTGACGAACTACGGGCCCGGCTGGCGGTCAACAATGGCATAACATCGAGCACGATCGTTGAAGCCGCCGATCAGGCTGAGGCCGCTGCGAACGGTAAGGCACGCGAGGCTGCTCAAAGAGTTGCCGGAACGCCGTCGTACCCAACTTGACCGACACGACCAGAGAAAATTCGCTCGAGCCAGCGGCAAGTGTTCGGGAACAGCTGGCGCGTTCGTCGATCAGCTTTGTCGTCACAGTTGTAGGTGGATTGCTGGCACCAAGCAGACTGGGCGCCGCAAGTTTCAACGCGATCGTTGCGTGCCGGTCGTCGCCCTCTGCGAGACACCCGCTCTGACACACGTGAGCGCGCATACGACAAGAGGCACCCGGATGGGCGCCCCCTGATTACACGAAGTGGACGTGTACTCAGTCGTCCCAATCGTCGCGATGATGACGGAACCCCGGGTCACGACGCTCGATCACCCGCACGCCCGGACGGTCATAGCCGTGCAGGTAGAACCGGGCGCCGCTGTAGCCGTCGCGGTAGCCTTCACGGACGATGGTGCGGGAGTGGGCGTAGCTCGGGCCATAGCCATAGCCGCCGCCCCACTCATAGGTCTGGGCGGTCGTGGCGGCGCCTAGAGGCTGTTACGGACTGCTGCGAAATCGGCAGCCCTACGTAGAAGCAGGACGCTGAAGGCGACGAGGTGCAAGCCGGCCAAGGTTGCGGGCAGGCGTTCGTAGTCGCGGGCCAAGCGGCGGAAGCGGGCCATCCAGGCAAAGGCGCGCTCGACCACCCATCTGCGTGGCAGCAGCACGAAGCCGCGCTTGGCCTCGGGCAGCTTCACGACCTCCAGGGTGATGCCGTGATCGGCTGCCGCCTCCGCCGCGCGCTCACCTGTGTAGCCCTGATCGACATAGGCGAGGTTCACGCTGTCGCTGGTTGCCTCCTGCATGGCATCAGCGAGCGAGGCAACGGCGGCGCGATCATCGGCGTTGGCCGGTGTGACGTGCAGGGCCAGCACTTGGCCGCGCGTATCGACCGCTGCGTGCAGCTTCGACCCGCTCGCTGACCCGGCGGCTCGCCCCGTCGAGGAGATTGGCGGCCACGATCTCGAAGTCGTTGTAGGCGGTGTGGGTGAAGGCGCCTCGCCCATTGCAATCGCCAAGCGCGTAGACGCCCGGCACGCTGGTCTGAAGGGCGTCGTCGACAGTGATGTAGCCGCGCGCGTCCACGGCGATGCCGGCCGCCTCCAAGCCAAGGTCGTCGGTGTTGGGCCGGCGGCCCACCGCCAGCAGCACGTGAGTGCCCACAATCTCCGGCTCGCCCTCGTTGCAGTTCACCCCGACAACGACACCGTCGGCATGAGGCTCAAACCTGATGCACTCGGCGTTCAGCCTCAGAGCGATGCCCTCGTCGCGTAGGATGCCGGCGACCGACTCGGAGATGTCCGAGTCCTCACGACCAATCAACCGCGGCCCCATCTCCACGACGGTGACCTTGCTCCCAAACCGGCGGTAGGCTTGCGCGAACTCCAGCCCGATATAGCTGCCGCCGACCACCACGAGGTGCTCCGGGATCGTGTCGAGCTGCAGCAGCGAGGTGTTGGTCAGGAACGGCACCGCGTCGATGCCAGGCATCTCGGGCACGTGCGCGCGGCCGCCCACGTTGATGAAGATCCGCTCGGCCTCCAAGCAAGCCTCCCTATGGCAGAGTCTGTCCTTCGGGGCGAACTACAAGGCTGCCTACTGCATCGCTGCCTGCCCGGCTGGGGAAGACGTCATCGGGCCCTACCTCGATGACCGGGTCGGCTTCGCCCGCGACGTCGTCAAGCCTCTGCAAGCCAAGGTAGAGCCTGTCTACGTGGTACCAGGCTCGGATGCTGAGGAGCACGTCCGAACGCGTTACCCGGCCAAGACAGTGAGGCGGGTGGGAAACGGCGTCAGACCGCAGAACATCGCGAGCTTGCTCGTCGGAATGCGCCTCACCTTCCAACGCAACAAGGCACGTGAGTTGGACGCGGTCTACCGCTTCACGGGAGCGGAGAAGCGCGACGTGACGATCACCTTGCGCCATCGTGATCTCATCATAGAGGAAGGCCTCAACGGCACCGCCAATCTCGTCATTCAGGCTGACAGCGAAGCCTGGCTGCAGTTCGTCCGCAAGGAACGCGGACTTCCTGGCCTGCTCCTCTCGCGCAAGCTGCGCGTCAAAGGATCACCGAAGCTCCTCGTCGCTTTTGGCAAATTCTTCCCCTGATTCCAGGCGATCTTTGATACACCTTCGACCGTGCCTGCACTCCAATGGAGCGAGTTGCAACGACCATCTCAATCGGCCGCTTCATGTCCGCTTACGGAATTGAACGGGTGGCCCATGAATGACTGGGAAGGGCGCAAAGCCGAAGATCCGCTACCGTGCGTCGGGGCAGGGCCCGGATGCAGTGCTGAGCTTCTGCTAGGCGGCACAGCCGAACAGCAGCATCTGCCCTGTCGCGCCGGGTGATGGTCTATAGCTTCAACCCAGCGGACTTAAGCCTGTCCGCAAGGCGTGGGTAAACCTTGAGCGCATTGCCCGCATAGATCTTCGCCCGGTCTGCTTCCGAGATCGCGGCCATCTCGACGTAGCGCTTAGTGTCATCGTAGGCGTGGCCGGTCTCAGGATCGACGCCGTTGACTGCCCCGACCATCTCGGAGGCGAACAGCACGTTGTCGTGCGGCACGACCTTGAGCAGCAGATCGATGCCTGGCTGATGGTAGACGCAGGTGTCGAAGTACACGTTGCGCATCAGCTCGGAGAGCGGTGGCCGCTTCATGTCCTGCGCGAGGCCTCGGTAGCGCCCCCAGTGATAGGGAACCGCGCCGCCACCATGGGGAATGATCAGGCGCAGCGTCGGGAAGTCCTTGAACAGGTCGGAGGTGACGAACTGCATGAAGGCGCTGGTATCGCCATTGATGTAGTGGGCTCCCGTCGCGTGGAAGTTGCGGTTGGCCGAGGCGCTGACGTGGACCATGCCTGGCACATCGAGCTCGACCATCTTCTCCCACAGCGAGTACCAGAAGCGGTCGGAGAGCGGCGGGTCCGTCGCGAGAAGGCCGCGTTGCTAACGGCGGCCAGCAGTAGGTTCATGCGGCCCCGAATTGCCAGGCCATGCTATTTATGGCGAGCCTAGTTCGGGCCGAGCTGGAACGGTTTGGCCAGCCCGAGCTTCTCGTGTGCCTCTGCTGGCGTCATCTGCCGAATGGCTTCCTCGGAAAAGCCAAGCTCACGAAGCGCCGCCCGCTGACGGTTCGTAATCATCAACGACACGGCAGGTGACGTGGCAGGCGCGGTGCCCCTGCCGGTCAACTCGGTGTCCTCGGCGTGGCCGACACGGTCGAGGAACGCTTCCTCTGCCGCCGCCTGACTGCGGAGCAGCCGAAGGTAGTCGTCAGTTCCCCCCATTCTCGACCCTCTTTGCTCCACTGCCGACCCAAGGATTGCGCCGGATCAGCTACGGGACAGTCGGTACGACCCGCCTGACGAATTAGTAGGCTGCGGCCGACAGATCTGTTCCGGGAGAGCTGGGTCTTGCCTACCGTCGCCCCGAGTGGAAGCGGTGACGCCAGCCTTCATTGAGCCTGCGCTCCTCCGCGCTCTCCTCCGGGACAGCGTCCAGACGCAGCAGGATCATCGCAAAGCCGTTCTGCTGACGGTACACCTGCTCGTAGAGGTCCGGCGCGCGGAGGTCACGCTTCACATCGATCCAGAGATCTGGCCTGCACGCGGCGGTTTCGCACGCTGTGCGCGGCCGATGTGGACTGCTGCGATAGAGCGAGCCTGTCGGAACCGGGCTGCCGACCGCGCAGATGATAGCTGGAAAGGAGAGGCTGCGGTAGAACCACTGCACCCGGCCGTTGCCCGCCACGACGATGGCGATCCGCTCAGGATGGTATTGCACGTAGCCCCGAGCCGCCGCCTTCTTGCGGACCGCGAAGTCGCGCGCGAGCACAAGAACGTGCTGCAGATCGGGCTTGTGAAAGGCCGCCATGGCTCCTCGCAGCAGGTGCGGGGGCATCAGCATGAGACTGGCGAAGCGGTTGGCCTCGACCTCCCTGCGTTGCCGCTGATCGCCCTCCTTCGCTGTGATGCGAAGCAGGTCAGAACTCTTGCACAGGAACCGGCCGGGCTGATCCGGGACGTGGTGCGCCATCAGGAAGTGGCCGAGTTCGTGTATGATGGTGAAGCGGCGACGCGGTTCGCCCACGCGCTTGGCGAGGATAGTGCCTTCGGACCGCTTCGCGTCGGTAACGAGGCCCCCCTCGAACTCGTCGGTGTCGAGGTCCTCGATCCGGAGGATGCCGGGTCGCGCGCAGAGCTCCTGTATCGGCACGGGCGTCGGTAGGTTCGGTTCGGCTTGTAGGATGCGTTTGACGAGCGCCTCCGGCGTGCCCGCGTTCGCGAGATCCATCCTGCTGATCGGCATCCGAGCGGCCCCTTTCCGTTCCGGGGCCGACCCGTGAGGCCACCACGTACCCGTGATCCCAATACCGTTGCTACTGGGAGTTTGCGTGGGCGGTAACCCACCTTCGGCTCAGCATGAACGGTAGGCAAAGCTTGCGGCGGCTTCACCATCGACGACCTCTCCAAACGAGCTGTCCCGTTGCGGAGAGCACGCAACTAACGCTTCTTGCCCAGTTCGGCGGCGATGTCCTTGGTCATCCGGCCGACCTTGCGATGAGCGGCTGTAAGCTGGTCCTGTGTGACACCCCAGCGCTTCATCCAGAACTCAACAGCCTTGCGTTCCGACAGGTCGAGTCGGTCCTTATCGATGAAACCACGCTTGTCCTTGAGGCCGGCCATCGGGGATCCTACTGGGTTGATGCCACGCAGGCTGGGAAGGACCTCGCGACGCATCAGTATGCAGCCTGAGCCTCGTGCAGGTCACCCCGCCAACAGCTAAGCTGGGCTGGCTATGCAGTTCGTTGCGACGCTGCGCCCAATCGGGAAATCCCAATAATTTCACGCGAACTGCGGCTGGGGTAAATGCTAGGGTTCGCATCAAAAATTCTCTAGAAAAGTAATATTCTGCAGCTACTTGCCGGCAATGTTTGCCGGACTCCGTCTCCGCCACATTTCCCATTCTAGCCAGTTATTGAGCTGGCGTTTCGCCAAATGCTGAATTTCTTCGCTCTTGGCGGCACTTTGCGCAGGCCGCATATCCGAGCTGAGCGGCTGAGACGCACTCGGGCGGATTGTAGGCCGTTCTCGCGCCGCCGTCTCGCTTCAGCCTAGCGCCAGTACCACCGTCTCAGCCTGCGCCCCAGGCAGATCCCCAGTCGGCAGTCTCCGCGCCCGCACACAGCCTCGTCGCGTTCGTGCTGGATGACTGCACTAGGTGTGCAGTCCCGCGGTGTGGTGGCATCAATTTAGCTGTAACCGCCGCACACCGGGAGGCGTTATGGGACAGGTTCTTCACGGCTGCGCCACGACCACGCACGCGGTCAGAGCAACGCTACAGCGATCGAAAGCTCCGCTCAAAGATCTTGCCGCCCAGCATGGACTGAACCCCAAGACAGTCGCGAAGTGGCGTAAGCGAGCCTTCGTGCATGACGCGGCGATGGGACCGAAGACGCCGCGCTCGCTC
>NZ_JBFULT010000255.1:0-10383 GCF_054049755.1 Bradyrhizobium sp. P5_C11_2 | reverse complement strand
ACCGAACACTTAACAACTCCATGCGGCGGCTTATTTTCCCCGCAACTTCTCAATCAGGGGTGAAAGGAAGGACGACTTTTGCTTCTTGGTCTCGCTGCGGCCGGTGAGGCGCTGGGCGATCTGAAGGAACATCTCGATCGATTTGTGGTTGGCCGAGATCTCCGCGATCATCTGACCGTTGTTGGCCGCCGAACCGAAGATCTGCGGCTCGAACGGGATCGAGACGACCGGCTGGCTCTCGATCGCCTTGGCGAATTCGGTCGCGGCGATCTCCGGCCGCTTCGGGACACCGACCTGGTTCAGGCAGTAGAGCGGCGGCCGGTCGTTGGGGCGCGAAGCCTTCAGGAGATCGAACAGGTTCTTGGTGTTGCGCAGATTGGCGAGATCGGGCGCCGCCACGATCAGGATGTCGTCGGCCCCGATCAAGGCGCGCTTGGTCCAGCCCGACCATTGGTGGGGAATGTCGAGCACGATGCAAGGCATGGTCGAGCGCAGCGTGTCGAACACGGAATCGAAGGCGTCGCTGCCGAAATCATAGACCCGGTCGAGCGTCGCCGGTGCCGCCAGCAGGCTCAAATGGTCGGTGCACTTCGACAGCAGGCGGTCGATGAAGGCGGTATCGACGCGGTCGGGCGAGAACACCGCGTCGGCGATGCCCTGCGGCGGATCCTGATTGTAGTCGAGCCCGGCTGTGCCGAAGGCAAGATCGAGATCGGCGACCACCGCGTCCATCGCGAGGTCGCGCGCGATCGCCCAGGCGACGTTGTGGGACACGGTGGAAGAACCGACGCCGCCCTTGGCGCCGACCACGGCGATGATGCGGCCGACCGCCTTGGCTTCCGGCGCCGAGAACAGGTTGCAGATCGAGCGCACGACGTCGATCGCGCCGACCGGTGAGAGCACGTAGTCGCTGACGCCGCGACGCACCAGCTCGCGGTAGAGCATGACGTCGTTGATGCGGCCGATCACGACCACGCGGGTGCCGGCGTCGCAGACGGTGGCGAGGTGGTCCAGGCCGGTCAGGAGGTCGTTGCGTCCGTCGCTTTCGAGCACGATCACGTTCGGCGTGGGCGCCGAGCGATAGGCTTCGATCGCAGCCGCCATGCCGCCCATCTGGATCTTCAGATGGGCCTTGCCGAGACGGCGATCCTCGCCGGCCGACTGCACGGCGGCGGCGGTCTCCACGGTTTCGCAGAAGGCCTGGACCGAGACGCGCGGCGCGGGCGCGATATGCTCCTCGGCCGGCGGAGGCGAGGTTTCCGGCTGCTCTTCCGGAGTCTGGCGAGCGTAGCTGATCATTTGCCGGTATCGCTGAGTTTGGCCTTGTCGGCTTCGGGATAGGGCACCGCCGTCGGAATCCCCTTGCGATACTTCTCGAAGGCGGCGGTGCGCCGTATCGTGTAGGAAGGTGTCTCAGGCCGCGGCTGCTCGAGGTCCGACGGATTGTCGACCATCGCCGCGAGGTTGCGCTGATAGGCGCAACCGTAATTGTAGTATTCCTTGTTCTCGAACCAGCTCTTGTTCTTCATCGAGGGGCCGATGTCCTCCGGCCACAGACCGCAGGGGCCCGCGACCGCGGCGATCCTGGAATAGGTCAGACGGATCGGCGGCAGGAAGCGCTTGTCTTCGGGCTGATAAGGGCGAGCCATGATGCCGCGCGGCGGAACGCCGGCCGCTACCAGCATCGCCTGGATCTCACGCATCGTATCCGCCACCGGACGCGCGTTGGGCGTGCCGGACGGTACGTCGATATGGATGGCGCCGGTGCCTTCGTGCAGCCAGGCCGACGCCACGCCCATCACGTCGGCGCGCTGGGCGGCGGTCAACCCGCCGCGGGCGTGGCCGACGAAGACGACGATCGAGCGGTTCTGCTCCTCGATCGCGATCGGGTGACGCTGCTTGTAGTCGTCGGGAATCGAGCCGGTGACCACTTCGTCATGCTGGCAGCCGCCGAGCGCAAGCGCGATACCGACGAGCGCGCCACCGAAGCCGATGGCGCGTTTGCGAATCTGGGGTGGTCTTGTGGTCATAGCGAAGTCCCCGTTCCGCCTCAGTCGGTGATGAAGCCGTAGGTGCCGCGGTAGTTGCGTGCCGGCTCGGTTCTGCCGGGCACGCCATAGATGCGGTTGATGTTGCCGATCAGCTCGGCCTGCGGATCCGAGGACGCCGCGAAGCCGTCATCCGGACGCGACAGGTCCTTCTGCGCCACCGCGCGCACGATATAGGGCGTCACGATCACGACCAGCTCGGTCGTGTTGTTGACGAAATCGCGGCTGCGGAACAGCGCGCCGAGGACCGGGAGCTGCGTCAGGCCCGGCAACCCGCTGACCGCCTGCTTGGTCTGCTGCTGGATCAGGCCCGCCATCGCCATCGCGCCGCCGGATGGAATTTCCAGCGAGGTCTCCGCGCGGCGGGTCTTGATCGAGGGCACGGTCAGCGAGTTCACCGAGCTCGATGTCACGGCCTGCGACAGCGTGATCGCATTTTCGTTGGACAATTCCGATACTTCCGTCATCACCCGCAGGCTGATCTTGCCTTCGCTCAGCACCACGGGCGTGAAGTTGAGCGAGATGCCGAACTTCTTGAAGCTGATCTGGGTGGTACAGACATGAGTCGTGGGATCGCACGCATAGCCCGCCGGTACCGGGAATTCGCCGCCGGCGATGAAAGTCGCCGACTCGCCCGAGATCGCGGTCAGGTTCGGCTCGGCCAGCGTCCGGATCACGCCGGCGGTCTCCATCGCCCGCAGCGTCGCCTGCACCGACGGCGCCGCGCCGAACTTCGTGGTCAGGCTGTTGCCGTCCACCAGATTCTTGCCAAGAGCGGTGAACGGGTTGGAATTGGTGAAGCTCACCACCGACGTGCCGTAGCTGAAGTTGGCGGAGAGGTCGATGCCGAGCTGCTTGACGATACTGCGCGCGACTTCGGCGACCGTCACCTTCAGCATGACCTGGTCGCGGCCGCGGACCACGATGGAGTTCAGCACCTTGTCGGCGCCGCCGGCGAGCCGCGCGGCGAGATCGTTGGCCTGCTGCGCTTCCAGCGGGTTCGCCGCCGAGCCGGTCAGGACGACGCCGTCGCCGAGGCCGTCGATCTGGATGTCGGAATTGGGCAGGACCTGCTTCAGCGCCGCCCGCACGCCGTTGAGATCGCGCTTGACCGCGATGTCATAGGCCGCGATCTGCTGGCCGGCGGAATCGAAGAACACGATGTTGGTCTGGCCGACCGAGGCGCCGATGATGTAGGCGCGCTGTGACGAGCGGACCACCGCATTGGCGATCTTGGGGTCCGCGACCAGCACGTCCTTGATGTCGCGCGGCAGGTCGATCACGATCGACTTGCCGATGCCGAGCGAGAGGAAGCGCGCGTTCATCTGGCCRTCGGCCGCGGCCGGCGCCACGGGGCGGTAGTCGGCGGCGATGACCGGAGCCAGCGCCGGATTGAGAGCTAGCGCGAGTGCGGCCGAAAACGACAGGGCGCGGACCATGGAGGTCCGCATCGTCGGCAAATTGGCCCCGCATTTCATATCGACTGTCCTCATCGTACCTTCGCCGTCTGGCTTGGGATGCCGTAGCGAATGACCGAGATGCCGTCTCCGCGCGGCTTTTGCGACTCGTCCAGCGTGTTGTCGCTCATCTTGACGTCGGCAATGCTGCGCAGCGCCAGTGACAGCGTGCCGCTCTGGCGGGCGGCGGAAAGGGTCGCGGTCTGCGCGGGATTGAGTTCGAGGGTGACGGTCTTGCCGACCACCGCGTTCTGACCGTCCTTCTCCCTCGGCGCCTGGTCGATGGCCAGCACGCGGATATTGACCAGGATGATCTCGGACGTGACGATGTCCGGGGCGCCGGCGCTCTGGTCCGGGTTCTTGAGACGGCGGGTCAGAAGCACGTCGACACGGTCGTTGGGCAGGATGAAGCCGCCGGCGCCGGTCTCGGGAGAGATTTCGGTGGAGACGGCGCGCATGCCGCTCGGCAGGATCGCGGCCATGAAGCCGGAGCCCTCCGCCTTGACCAGCTTCTGGTCGCGGATCGGCTCGCCCTGGATGAAGGGGGCGCGCGCGATCGAGCCGGTGACCTGGGTCACGCCCTCGGGACGCTCGTTGCGGCGGATGAAGGTGGCGCTGGCGGTCGCGGACGGCCAGGTCTGCCACTGCACGTCGTCCGGCTTCACGGTCTGGCCGAGGCCGATGTCGTTCTTGGCCACCAGCACGTCGACGGTTGGAAGCTGCGCGACAGGAGCCGCCGGAGGCGGCGCAGAATTGTCCGAGCCGCTCGCCAGATACGCGGCGACGCCGCCGGCGCAGATGGCGACCGTCAGGACGACAATGCGGGCCCTATTCATACGCTCACTTTCCAACTAAACGCCGCGACGGTTCCGCCGCCGTAATCGGCAGTTGACCAGCTATTCGTCAAAGCATGGTTAATGAGGCGTATCTAAATCAGCTTAACGCCGGGTTATCCCGCAGCGTTCAGCGCAGTGCGAGGTGAGCGAGGTCGATCGCTTTCACCCATTCGGTCTCCGGGTAGACCATCAGCGCGCTCAGCGCGAGCGCGATGCCGTAGGGGATGCCGCTCTCCTTGGCGTGCAGCCGCGCGAGCCAGGCCTGGCCCGCGAGCCCGTAGGGCAGCGGCCATTGCCGGAACTGGAGCAGGAACAGCGTCAGCGCACCGCCGAACAGCGAGGCGTAGAGCAGGAAGTTCATCAACTGTGCGAAGCCGAACCAGAGCCCGACGGAGGCCGCGACCTTCGCATCGCCGCCGCCGACCCAGCCCATCGCAAAGCAGGCGAAGGCCACGACCAGGACGAGCGCGCCGGCGCCGACATGGCTCAGCATGTCGTAAGGTGCCATGCCACCGGCAATGGCGAGCGCGAAGAAGCCCGCGACCAACACCAGCGAGACGCGGTTCGAGATCGTCATCGTGAAGAGATCGCTCGCGGCGGCAAACGCCATCAGGGCCGGGAAGAGCAGAAGGCGCGCGAGGTCGAGGATCATGGGCTGCGTCTTGAGGCCTGGGTGTGTCGCCGGATCGGGGCGTCGCCGCATGCTAGCCGGCAGTGCTAAACAAACCGACAACGGCAATGGCGACCCTGGGGTCGGAAGCCGCCGAGGGCGCTCTCACCAGAGGCTGGCAATGCGCGCGGCGAGCGCGACCATCGCAAGCAGCAGCGCAAGGCAGACCCAATAGGTCGGCGCCTCGGTCCGCGCCGCTTCCGCCTGGCCCGCCGCAAACGCGGCATCGGTTCTGAATTTACGCAACGCCACTGGAACTCGCCGTGTCCGAAAAAAACAAAGGCCCCGGAGATCCGGGGCGTTTGCCGTCGTGCGTCGGTCGCTTACTTCAGCGACGAGCTGATCGAACCGAACTTGGCGTTCAGCGTGGTGCCGAGATTGTTGACGACGGTGATGATGGCCAGCGCGATGCCGGCGGCGATCAGACCGTATTCGATGGCGGTGGCGCCGGATTCATCCTTCGCAAAACGCGCGATCAGGTTCTTCATGAACTAAACTCCATCTGGGGTGGGGTCGCCTCATCGGCGCTGCATTGACGCCATGACCATGAAAGCCGAGCTCTTTCGGTAGAGTTAATTCAGACGGTTAAAGCCGGCGCCTGCGCGATGCTTTTGGCCAGAGTGAATTTCACCTTAAGAGCGCCATTGAAAATTCACGCCTGGTCGAACTGCGCTGCATGCGCGCCGCCAACTTCATCCTCCCTTAAATTTCGCGGAGTAGGCCTAGAGCGGACCAGGACTTCGGAAGAGAGGCGACTATGTCGAGCCTACCCATGCAAGTCGCCCTGATGCTCGGCGAGACCATCGCGAAGGTAATCCCGATCACCTTCGCACTCGCGGTAGTCTTCACCGTTCTCGAACATTTCTGGGCCTGCAATCCCGGCGCGCCGTGGTGGCGCAAGCGGGAGATCGTGACCGACATCTGCTACTGGTTCTTCGTCCCCGTATTCGCCCGTACCATGCGGATCGGGCTCTTGATCGTCGGCGCGGGCGTGGTCTTCAACATCCACGATGCCGACGAGCTCATCGCCTTCTACGACAATGGCCACGGCCCGCTGTCGCAGTTGCCGCTCTGGGTGCAGGGTGCGCTGTTCCTGGTGCTGTCCGATTTCATGCTGTACTGGCTGCACCGGCTGTTTCACGGCGGCGGGTTCTGGAAGTACCACGCGATCCATCATTCCTCGGAGGAGCTGGGCTGGATTTCCGCGGCCCGCTTCCATCCCGTCAATCTCATGCTCGGCACCATCGGCGTCGACGTCGTGCTGCTGATGGCCGGCATTTCGCCGAACGTCATGATCTGGGTCGGCCCGTTCACCACCTTCCATTCGGCCTTCGTGCACGCCAACCTGAACTGGACCTTCGGCCCGTTCAAATATCTGCTGGCGACGCCGGTGTTCCACCGCTGGCACCACACCTCGCTCGAGGAGGGCGGCGATACCAATTTCGCCGGAACGTTCCCGATCTGGGACGTGCTGTTCGGCACCTTCCGCATGCCGGCGGGTGAACTCCCGCAGGATTACGGCAAGGACGAAGCGACCATGCCGAAGGAGATCGCGGGCCAGCTGGCCTATCCGTTCCGCCAGTAGGACGGGGGCCGGCAAAACGCCGGTCCGTTCAAACAATAGTCGGCGAATTTGCGGAACGTTCATGAATTGAGGGCAGGTTAGCCGTGTCGGGCGCCGGCTCCGCTTTCAGAATCGTTTCTGCCGGTTTGTGACGTCCCGGGGTAAGAGTATGCGTAAAGAGTTGCTGCGCCGTCATGCGCGCGTCTGTCTTCTGGTTGCGGCTGCGGTGCTGGCTTCGCCGGCCGCCGGCCTTGCCGAACCCACCGCCGATGCCATCGCCGTCAATGTCGACCAGGCCAAGCTGGTGCGGCTGCCCGGCAAGGTGGCGACCATCGTGGTCGGAAATCCCCTGATCGCCGACGTCACGCTCCAGCCCGGCGGCATGATCGTCGTGACCGGGAAGGGTTATGGCGCCACCAATTTCATCGCGCTCGACAGGGGCGGCGAGATACTGGTCGATCGCCAGATCCAGGTCGAAGGTCCGAGCGACCGGCTCGTCACCGTCTATCGCGRTATCGAGCGCGAATCCTACAGCTGCATGCCGATCTGCCAGCGCCGCGTGACGCTCGGCGACAGCGACACCTACTTCAACAACACGATGAGCCAGGCCGGCTCGCTGAGCAACACTGCCAGCGGCGGCGGGGCCGCCAAGACCAATTAACAAGACCAACGACGCGGACGGCGCAAACCGTCCTTCGCCTATGAAAAAAGGCCGTGCATGACGCACGGCCTTTTCCTTTGGCGTGTTCGCTCGATGCTGGCCGAAGGCCAGGCCGGCTCAGCCGGCGGAGCGGAGATTGTCGGCTGCCGACTTGCCGGACCGGCGATCGGCCACGATCTCGTACGAGATCTTCTGGCCTTCGCGCAGCGTACCGAGGCCGGCGCGCTCGACGGCGCTGATATGCACGAACACGTCCTGTCCGCCGTCGTCGGGCTGGATGAAGCCAAAGCCCTTGGTCGCGTTAAACCACTTCACGGTTCCCATGCTCACGGGGGTAGTTCCTTCTCAGATCACACAGTGTAAGAGCCCGCTCGCGCGGGCAGGTTAGATCGAATTTCTGGAAGGGTCGTCAGCGTGTCTGAACCGGCTGTACCGGTGGATGCTAATGTCGTCCGGCCGAAAATCGATTAGCTGATTTTATTGGAAATAAGGCCCCAAAACAATCCTGACATGCACGGTTTTTTGATCCGCCGTGATGGCTCACGGCGGATCAGCATACAGGTCGGAATTTTAATTCCGCGCTCGCGCGCGAACGGGCCGTTTAGCGGCGACGGAACTGGCCGCCGCGCGCCCCGCCCCGCGGCGGGCCGCCGGGCGTCGAGGGACGTTCGTCCTTGTGGCGGAAAATCAGCCGGCCCTTCTCGAGGTCGTAGGGCGACATCTCCACCGTCACGCGGTCGCCCGCCAGCGTCTTGATGCGGTTCTTCTTCATCTTGCCGGCGGTGTAGGCAACAATCTCGTGCCCGGCGTCGAGCTGCACACGGTAGCGCGCGTCGGGGAGGATTTCAGTGACCAGTCCTTCGAACTGGATCAGCTCTTCCTTAGCCATGAATTTCTCCAGGTCGATGGTCGGCTAATTCGAATAGGGTTTGCGGGTCGGTTGGCCCATCGGCCGACTCTCGCGGCGCAAAAAGGCCACGCCTTGTATCCCATCAGGCTTGCTGGCGCTATGCGCGGAACGCTGCTCAGGTCGGTCGGTTGGCGAAGAGTGCATCTTACCACCGGACCGGCGGCGGCGAGAACCCTTCGAGACCTTCTGGCTGCCGCCAGGCCGTCCGTCAACGTGCCTTCCTTCACCGTGCCGACCTTCGCCGGGCCTGCCGTCGCCCTGCTTGGCGGCGCCATGCCGTCCGTCAGCACGCCTTTCGTCAGCACGCCGTCCTTCACCCTGACGTCCCTCAGCATGCCTTCCCTCGCCATGCCTTCCCTCACCATGCCTTGCGCCTTGCGGGCGCTGGCCCGGGCGGCCCTGGCGGCCCTGCCGTTGCTGTGACGGGGGCGCGCCCGCATCGCTGCGGCCGGCGTCCGTGCGGTTATCTTCCCGCGGCAGCGTCACCTTGATCAGCCGCTCGATGTCGCGGAGATAGCCGAGTTCCTCGCCGCCTGCGACCAGCGAGATCGCGGTGCCTTCGGCGCCGGCGCGCGCGGTGCGGCCGATGCGGTGGACATAGGTCTCGGGCACATTCGGTATGTCGAAATTGATGACGTGGGTGATGCCGTCGACATCGATGCCGCGGGCGGCGATGTCGGTGGCGACCAGCGTGCGGATTTCACCGGAGCGGAACAGCGCCAGCGTCCGCTCGCGATGGTTCTGCGACTTGTTGCCATGGATGGCGCTGGCGGCGATGCCGGCCCTCTCGAGCGTCTTCACCACCTTGTCGGCGCCGTGCTTGGTACGGGTGAAAACCAGCGCGCGGTTGATCGGCTCGTTCTTCAGGAGCTTGGTCAGAACGGCGGGCTTCGCCGCGAAGTCGACCTGAAGGATGCGCTGGTTGATCCGCTCGGCCGTCGAGGAGACCGGGGTCACCGCGACGCGGGCGGGGTCACGCAGCATCGCGTCGGCGAGTTCGGCGATGTCTTTCGGCATCGTGGCCGAGAAGAACAGCGTCTGCCGCTTGATCGGCAGCTTGGCGACGATTTTACGGATGTCGTTGATGAAGCCCATGTCGAGCATGCGGTCGGCCTCGTCGAGCACGAGGAACTCGACGCTCGAAAGCTTCAGGCCGTTGCTCTGCACGAGGTCGAGCAGGCGGCCGGGGGTGGCCACCAGAACATCGACGCCCGGCATCAGCGCGCGGACCTGGCGACCCATCGGCACGCCGCCAATGGCGAGGGTCGAGCCCAGGCGGACGTGGCGGCCATAGGCGTTGAAGCTGTCCAGGATCTGGCCGGACAGCTCGCGGGTGGGCGAGAGCACCAGCACCCGGCAGGTCTTGGGCTGCGGCTTGATACGGTTCTCCAGCAGGCGGTGCAGGATCGGCAGCGCGAAGGACGCGGTCTTGCCGGTCCCGGTCTGGGCGATACCGACCACGTCGCGGCCGGTCAGCGCTATCGGGATGGTCTGGGCCTGGATGGGGGTGGGGGTGAGGTAGTTCTCTTCGGCGAGGGCGCGCGCGATGGGTTCGGCGAGGCCGAAGTCCTGAAAGGAAGTCAAAAGTTGGGTTCTTTCCATGTCGAAAGCGGGCGCCCGGCGCAATCAGCGGGGCACGCGCAATACGGGTGTCGAATAGACACCTGCGTGTTTGGGGTGTCGGATGGCTTGGTGAGATGGGGCAAGCCAGAGGCCCAGACGGGCTTAAGAACACGCGGCTCGCAACGACCACTTGATTCGCAAGAGGTCTCGACGACCATATGGAACATTGGCGAGGCGCTTTCAAGGCAGGCGCGTCCCGAGAACCGGTTGCGGTGCAAAAATAGTTATGCCGGAAATTTAGACAGAAGTGTCATTTTGCTCAAAAAATAACCTGTATGCCGCATTAGCATACATTTTATTTGCCCATTGTTTGGGCGATTGGACCGTGGCGAAACTTTGATTTTCGCCAATTTAATAAGTCATATCAATGGCTTAATTAGTGACAGGTCCATGGCATGGTTCTTGCGATTCCGTTAATCGCAGGCGGMCGTGGGGCCGTTTCGCAGCGTCTTTTCACGTCTGCGTCAGGGAGATGATACAATCATGCTTACCAAATCCACTCACGATATAGCGGCGTCATTTAGCCGCCGCGGCGTGCTCGCCGCGACCGCCGGACTGATGCTCGGTCTGGCTTCATTGACTGGCGCGAAGGCTGCCGACGACACCATCAAGGT
>NZ_JBFULT010000254.1:0-10430 GCF_054049755.1 Bradyrhizobium sp. P5_C11_2 | reverse complement strand
GTCGATGTCGTCGTGGCGTCATATGAGGACATTACGACGGTGCTCGACCAGAGGGCCGACGTCGGTGATGCGAAGACCGACGACGGCGTGCGGAGCGGTGCCCAATCCGACGACGACATCGAGAGCCTGCGCGATCTCGCCAGCGGCGCGCCGGTGGTGCGCGCGCTGAACGATCTTTTGGAGCGCGCGGTCGATCTGCGCGCCAGCGATATTCACGTCGAGCCGTTCCGCGCCGGTCTCGTGGTGCGCATGCGTGTCGACGGCCTTCTGCGCGCGCTGCCGTCGCCGCACGGCATCCCGCCGCAGGCGCTGATCTCGCGCATCAAGATTCTCGCCAGCCTCAATATCGCCGAGCGGCGCCTGCCGCAGGACGGCGCGGCGCGCGTGCGGGTCGGGCGCAGCGAGCTCGACGTCCGCGTCGCGACCATGCCGACGCAGCATGGCGAGAGCGCCGTCATCCGCCTGCTGCCGCGCGACCGCGGCCTGCTCGAGATGAGCAAGCTCGGACTCGGCGCGCGCGACGAGGGCGCGATGACGCGGCTGCTCGCAATGCCGCATGGCATGATCGTGATCACCGGCCCCACCGGCAGCGGCAAGACCACGACGCTTGCGACCATGCTGTCGATCCTGAACGAGCCGACGCGAAAGATCCTCACCATCGAGGATCCCGTCGAGTACGAGATCCCCGGCATCAACCAGTCCCAGGTCAAGCCGTCGATCGGGCTGACGTTTGCCTCCGCCATGCGCGCCTTCGTGCGTCAGGACCCCGATGTGATCATGGTCGGCGAGGTCCGCGACGCCGAGACCGCGCACATCGCGATCCACGCCGCACTCACCGGCCACCTCGTGCTGACGACGCTGCATACCGAGACCGCGGCCRCCGCCGTGCCGCGCCTGATCGATCTCGGCATCGAGGGTTTCCTGCTCAAGTCGACGCTGCGTGCGGTGGTCGCACAGCGCCTGGTGCGCATGCTCTGCGACCGCTGCAAGGTGCCGCACACGCTGACCGAGGCCGATCTCGCCAAGGATCCGCGCTTTGCGGTGATTGGCTTCAAGGCCGGCGAGGTCGTGCACGAGGCCGGCGGCTGCGAGCGCTGCGGCGGCACCGGCTATCGCGGCCGCAACGGCGTGTTCGAGATCCTCGAAATGTCCGACGAGGTGCGCGCGCTGATCGGGCCCCAGACCGACTCTCACAGCATCGATGCCGCCGCGATGCACGGTGGCATGACGACGATGCTGGAGGATGCGGTCGCAAAATGCCGGGGCGGGATGACGACGGTGCCCGAGGTCTTCCGCGTCACGACGGTGCGCTAGAAACCCAGGTGCGCTAGATATCATGCCGAACTATCGCTACCGCGCGCTCAATGCCAACGGCGAACTGGTCTCCGGCGCCATCGCCGCGCCCGGGCCCGGCGACGTCGCGCAGCGGATCGAGCGGCTCGGCCTCGTGCTGGTCGACAACGTCACGCCGGAGGAGGGCGGTGCGGACGGCAGTGTGTTCAGCCTGTTCAACAGGCCAAAGCCCGAAGACGTGACCATCCTGACCCGCGATCTCGCGCTCCTGCTGCGTGCCGGCGCCCGCATCAATGACGGCCTGGAACTGCTCGCGGCCGATCCTGATCTCGGCAGGTTACGCCCGGTCGTTGCCGACATTCGTTCGCGCGTCGTTTCGGGCGAGAGTTTTGCCGAGGCGCTGGCGCGCCATGAGGGACTGTTTCCGCCGATGTATATCGCGCTGGTGCGGGTCGGCGAGGCGTCGGGATCGCTGGATCAGGTGCTGGAAGTGCTGGCCGGCGAGCGCACGCGCAGCGAGGCCTTGAGGCGCCGGCTGTCGGATGCGATCCGCTATCCGCTGTTCGTGCTGGGCGCGGCGGGTTGTGTGCTGTTGTTCTTCCTCACCTTCGTGCTGCCACAGTTTGCCAGCGTCTTGCAGGACTTCGGCGCCAAGGTCGATCCGATCGTCGGCGTCTTCCTGAACATCTCGACCTTCCTGCGCGGCAATTCCGACGCGGTGCTGGCCGGACTTGCCGCCACGATCGCGGCGGTCTGGCTGTTGCTGCGGCAAGAGCGCGTCCGCCGCGGCCTTACCAATGCGATCACGCGGCTGCCGGCGATCCGCAACCTGATGAGCTCATACCGCACGGCGCTGTTCTGCCGCAATCTCGGCCTGCTGCTCGGCAGCGGCGTCAACCTCACAACCACGCTGCGGATCCTGATCGACATGATGGCGACGACCGGTCCGTCCGCGGTCTGGAGCGATGCCGCCGATCGCGTTCGCCACGGCTCGAAGCTTTCCGACGCGTTGGCCGAGACCCAAGCGCTGCCGGCGATGGCGGTGCGCATGCTGAGACTCGGCGACGAGACCGGGCAGTTGCCGATGTTGTCCGGCCGGATCGCCGAATTCTACGAGGCCAAGCTGCAACGCATGCTCGACCGCGCGGTCGGCATTGCGGGGCCTGCGGCGATCATCGCGATCTCCCTGGTCGTCGGCGGCCTGATCACGTCGGTGATGACGGCGCTGATGTCGGTCAGTCAGATTGTCGGCTAGATTTGGCAATAGGAAGGGACTCATGTGACCAAACATCGATCCATAAGGCGCGGCCGGCGGCGCGCAGGGCGAGGGGAGGCGGGCTTCACCCTCGTCGAGATGCTCGTCGTCATCACCATCATCGGGATGATCATGGCGCTGGTTGGCCCGCGGGTGCTGAACTATCTTAGCGAGTCCAAGGCGAAGGCGGCGAAGATCCAGATCGAGAGCTTTTCCAGCGCGCTCGATCTGTTTTATCTCGACCTCGGCCGCTATCCGACGTCCAATGAAGGCCTCGCGTCGCTGACGCGCAGCAACAATCAGGCCGGCTGGAACGGGCCTTATTTGCGCGGCGGTGTCGTCCCCAACGATCCCTGGGGCCACATCTATGTCTATCGCTCACCGGGCACGAACGCACCGTTTGAGATCATCTCGCTCGGATCCGACGGTCAGGAAGGCGGCAGTGGAACGGCGGCAGACATTGTCAGCGGCGCGCGCTGAGGCAATCTGCGATGCGCGCGGCTTCGCGCTGATTGAGATCCTGTGCGTGCTCGCGATCATCGGCCTGCTCGCGGCGATCGTTCTGCCGGCGATCCCGCGCTCGACGACGCGGGCGAAGCTGGAAAGCTACGCGGTCGAGACCGCGGCGCTGCTGAAGGCCGACCGCAACTCGGCGCTGCGCCGGCAAGTCAGAGTGACGACGCAGGTGGATGCCGAGGCGCGCGCGATCCGCTCCGGCGTCACCGGGCGGATCATCCGCCTGCCGAACGACGTGACCGTGCAGGCGACGCTGGCCTCGCGCTGCGCCGATCGCGCGGCGGGACGGTCGATCGATTTCTTTCCGTCGGGCATGTCGTGCGGCGGGGTGATCGCGCTGGCGCGGCCGGGCATGGGCTACGAGGTGCGCGTCAACTGGTTGACCGGAGGCGTCGAGATTGTCGCGAACAAGCTGCTCTAACAGCGCCGCCGGCTTCACCCTGATCGAGGCGCTGGTCGCGCTTGCGATCATCGCGATCGTGCTCGGAACCATCGGCTCGGTCATCGCCACCACGGCGAAGGGCACGCGCTCGATCGACCAGCGTCTGGTGCTGGCCGGCACGGCGGAGACGCTGCTTGCGGACCTGCCAGCGCGCAGATTGCTGAAGCCCGGCCGGCAGAGCGGCGGGCTGGCCGGCAGCCGCTGGCGCGTCGACGTCGCGCCGATGAATGTGCCCGGCGGCAATCCTGACACCGATCGCTTCGTGCCGTTGGCGGTCAATCTGCGCCTCCAGCGCGCCGACGGCAGCGCGCTCCAGATCACGACGGTGAAGCTGGTGCCGAGGGCCGTGCAATGAAACGCCTGCGCCGCGCGATCGCCTCCGAAGCGGGCTTCACCCTGCTCGAGGTGCTGCTGGCGACGTTGTTGATGACGGTCATCCTGGCGGCGCTGGCGACGGTGACGGCGCAGTGGCTGCCGAACTGGAATCGCGGCATCGCCCGTGTGCAGCGCGCCGAACGTCTTGCCACCGGGCTCGACCGTATCGTCGCCGATCTGTCCGTCGCCGAGCAGATGGCCGTGAACAGCGACGCCAGGGTGCCGCTGTTCGACGGCGGCGAATTGTCGGTGACCTTCGTGCGGACCGCAATCGGCCCGAGCGCGCGTCCGGGGCTCGAATTCATCCGCCTGATCGAGAAGGCCGACGCCCAGGGGCTCGCGCTGGTGCGCGAGCGCGCGCCGTTCCAGCCGATGCCGACCGACGGACAGATCCGCTTCGTCGACCAGGTCGTGCTGATCCGCGCGCCGTTCCGCGTGAGCTTCTCCTATGCCGGGTCGGACGGGCAATGGCAGCCGGTCTGGCGCGGCCAGGCGCAACTGCCGGAGCGCATTCGCATCCGGGTGCGCGACGGCGCCACAGGCCAGGTGCTGGCGGTCTCGGCAGCGGCGATGCCGCATATCACCGCGCCGGCCGAATGCGCGCGGGCCAAGAATCCGGCGACCTGCGTGACGGCGCGTGAGCGGCCGCAACAGCCGGAGAAACAGGAGCAGCAGCTTTGAGCGGCACGCCGGACGATCGTGGGACGCTTCGCGAAAGCCGTGGCTTCATCGTCATCGCGGTGCTCTGGATGCTGGCTGCGCTGGCGGCGCTCGCGCTGATCTATCTGAGCTATGTCACCAACACCGCGGTCACGGTCGCGGTCAACACCGACCGGTTGCAGGCCGACGCACTGGTGAATGCCGGCCTCGAGCTTGCGGCCTACCGGCTGACGGCGCAGAACGAGGCGACGCGTCCGACCAGCGGCACCTTCAATGCCCGCGTCGGGGCGGGCCGGGTGACCGTGACGTTCCGTTCGGAAGCCGCCCGCATCGATCTCAACATGGCGCCGAAACCGGTCCTCACAGGCCTGATGACGACGCTCGGCGTCTCCGCGACGGATGCACCCACCTATGCCGATCGGATCCTGGCCTGGCGATCGTCGACGGAGCCCGGCCAGGACAATCCCGAGGATTCCTTTTACCGCACGCTCGGCGCGTCCTATCTGCCGCGTCATGCGCCGTTTCCGCACAGCGACGAGCTGTGGCTGGTGCGCGGCATTCCGCCCGCGGTGGTCGAGCGCGTGCTGCCCTTCGTCACCGTGTTCAGCAACATGCGGACGGTGAACGTGCTCGACGCCGCGCCGCAGGTGGTGGCGGCGCTGCCCGGCATGACGCCGCAGACGCTGCAACAGGTGCTGCGCGACCGCGCCGATCCCAATGTCGATCCGCGATCCCTGATCGGGCTCGCCGGCAACACCAATGCGACGATCGAAGGCTCGAAGGCCTACCGGCTGACGGTCGCCGTCGAGGCGCCCTCGCGCCGCCAGAGCTCGACAGAGATCGTCATCCTGCTTCTCGAAAGCGGCGATGAGCCCTATCGTGTATTGTCGTGGCATAATGCCTTCGACGGCTCCGCCGGAAAGCCTTTGTGAGATGAGCTCGCTCAATTCCCTTCGCGCCATTGTCGATGCCTGGACCGGCACCGTGGCGGCGGCAGTCGTCTCCGGGCTGGAGCGGATGGTGTCGCCGCGCGTGGTGCGGCTGGTCGAGGACGAGAAGGGCGCGTTCGCGCTGGAAGCTGCAAAATCGGAGAATACGCCCAAGGAGATCGCGTTCGTGGACGGCGCGTTCGCCAGCGCCAATCTCGCGCAGATCGTTCGCGGCAGCCGTGTCGAGATCGTGCTGCGGCCGGCGCGCTTCCTGTTCCGTCCGCTCGAGCTGCCCGCCCGTGCGGCCGATTTTCTCGACGGCATCGTGCGGGCACAGATCGACCGCCTGACGCCGTGGAGCGCGAGCGAAGCCGTGTTCGGCTGCAGCGCGCCGGCCGCGCATGGCAGCGAGAGCATCACGACATTGATCGCGGCGGCACCGCGCAAGCTGGCCATGGGCTATGTCGAGGCGGTGTCCGGCTTCCATCCCTCCGCGATCGCGGTCGCGGCGGAGACCGCCGAGGGCGTGCGCATCAAGGTGTTCGAGCAGAAATCGCGCGGCGCGGTCGACCCGGCGCGGCTGAGCCGGACGCTGCAAGCCGTGCTGGCTGTCGTTGCCGCCGCCGCGGTCGTCGGATCGATTGCCGCGGGCTATCTGGCCGACAGTCTCAGCGCGCAGGAGAGCGAGCTCGACCGGCAGATCACCCAGCGCCGCGCCGCGATCCGCTCCGGCGGCGACGGCGGTGACCGCTCGCCGCTGGCGCTTCTCGAGCGGCGGAAATACGAGACGCCGGCGAGCGTGATCGTGCTGGAGTCGCTGAGCCGCCTGTTGCCGGACCACACCTATGTCACCGAGCTGCATCTGGCCGGCAACAAGGTCCAGATCGCCGGCATCACGCGCGACGCGCCTTCGCTGATTCCGCTGATCGAGCAGTCCCGGCATTTCACCCGCGCGACCTTCTACGCCCCGACCACGCGGGCCTCCTCCGACCCCGGCGAGCGCTTCCACATCGAGGCGCAGATCGAACCGAGGAACGCACCATGAGCAGCGTCGGGATTGGAAGCGGAAACGCGGTTGCGCGGGCGCTCGCTGGATCGCGGCTGATCTCGGTCACGCTCTATTTTGCGATTGCCGGCGGGCTGTTGCTGATGGCGGGCCTGTCGGTCGCCGACGTCATCGCCCACCGCCAGGCCCTGGCGCAGACCTCGGACCTGCTCGACCAGTTGCGCGGCCGCAAGGCAGGTCCCGGCAATGCCGCATCCTCGGCGGCGGAGCATCCCGGCACGCCGTTCCTGGAAGGACCGACGGTGACGGTCGCCGGCGCCAACCTGTTGCAGCGGGTTGCGGCCGCGGTCGGCAATGTCGGCGGCTCGGTGCAGTCTTCGCAGGTCGACGTCTCCGGTGCGCAGACCAAGGACGGTTTCGTCGGTCTCGTCGTGAGCTGCGAGCTGGAGCAGTCCGCGCTCCAGAAGCTGCTCTACGATCTCGAGGCCGGCATGCCGTTCCTGTTCGTCGATCAGCTCGACGTCCAGGTGCCGCAGACCACCGCGCTGAACGAGGCCGGCACCGGCCGCGTCAGGGTTATCCTGGGCGTCTCCGGCCAGTGGCAGGCGGGGAAGTAGGAGCGTGCACGGCGCTCACCAGCTGTATTTGAACACGCCCTTGCCGGAATAGCTCGTCACGTTGCCGGAGAACTCGCCGTCGAACGTACCGGCGACCGAGAAGCCGCTCAGCCACTTCATCTCGGCGCTGCCGCTGACCAGCGCGGAATCGGCGTCGACCCTGGCGCCGTTGACGACGAAGCTGCTGCCCGGCAGGGTTTGGAACAACGCGGTGACGGCGCGGCTCGGATTGTAATCATGCGCCCAGGCGGCGCGGCCGCGCAGCGTCAGCACGCCGTTCTGCATCGCGTAGGATTTGTCGGTGCGCAGGCCGAGCTCGGAGCGGGTGTCGGTCAGGGATTGCGCGGCATAGTTCAACGCGAACAGCCCGCCGCCATTGAGGCTGACTTCGGAATAATTGGGCAGGTTGAAGTTTGTCACCTGGGCCGCCGCATAGGGCGTGATGCCGACCATCGGCGTCGCGAAACGGTAGCCGCCCTCGAAGCGGGCCGAGAATGTGTCGGCCTTGAAGCGGCCCTGGAGCTGGTCGGCGCCTGCGAGCGCGACGGTGCGGTTGGTGGTGACGTCGTGCCAGCCATAGGCGAGGGCGGCTGAGACATAGGCCGGCCCGAAATTGTGCCGGCCATAGACGCCGGCCTGGAACAAATCGGCGGAGCCCGAGCCCATCGCATTGGCGAGCGAATAATTCAGCCCGCCGCCGCCGAGCGCAAAGCCGACAAGCGTGTCCAGCGAGATCCTGTAGTCGGCACCGGCCGCGCCGCCCCAGACCCGTGCGGTCAGGTCCTGCGAGCCGACCAGCGCATTGCCGCCGACCTCGGCTGCGCCGCCATAGCCGGCGGCCCAGACGCTCCAGCGGTTGGCCGGCCGCGACGAGAGCAGCGGCGCCTTGGTCGCCATCGCATAGGCCTCGCGCTCGCGCGCGTTGGCCGGACGCATCGACGCATAGGCGGCCGCGTCATCGCTTTCGGCGAATTGCGCGACGCTGCCTGCCTTGGCAAAGCCGCCGCTGCGGCCGATGACGGTCGGGTCGAGCATCAGGTTCAGGAACTGGCCGTCGGCGTTGATCGCGGACTGGATGATGCCGGTGCCCAGCTCGCCCGAAGCGGTCGTCAGCCCCGCCGGCGCCAGCGCAGCGAAGGCCGCGGGGATGCCGCCGGTCGAGTTGAAGAAATTGGTCAGCGTGCTCGCGACGTTCTGCTGGTTGACATTGAGGCCGCCAGCCTGCGCGAAGTTGACGTTGACGTTGAGGAACACGTTGCTGGTGTCGTAGCTCAGTGTCGCGTTGAGCGTCGGCATGTTGGAGACGACGTTCGAATTGAAGCTGGTGCCGGCGAGGGTGAAGGCCGCGTTCAGGATCGTGTACTGCTTCTTGACCGTACCCGAGGTGAAGTTGACTCTCACCGTCGCGCCGCCGAGGTCGGCTGCGCCCGTGACGTTGGTGAGGCTGGCATTGGTCGAGGAGACCTGCACCAGATAGGTTGAGGCCGCCGTGAAGATGAGCGATCCGTTCACCGTCAGCGGGCCGAACGGGCTCGCCGCGCTGCCCGGGGCGAGCGTGCCGCCGTTGACCTGGACGCCTGCGACCGTGCCGCTGCCGGCGAGCGTGCCGCCGGTGTTGACGGTGGTTGCGCTGTTCAGGATCGAGCCGTCCACCACCAGCGTGCCGCCATTCACGGTGGTGGCGCCGGTATAGGTGTTGTTGCCGGACAGCGTCTGCGTGCCGCCCGCCACCGTCAGGCCGCCGCCGGCGCCGGCATCGTCGATGATCCCGGCGAAGGTGCTGTTACCGTTCGTGATCGTCAGCGTATTAGCGCCGAGATTGACCGCGCCCGAACCCGACAGCGACTTGATCGAGGTGCCGCCGCTCAGGCTCGCAATGTCGAGGATGCCGTTGGCGATGACGCTGCTCGAGGTCGCGATGCTGCCGTCGCTACCGCCGAAATTGATGAGATCGAGCTCGCCACCGCTCGCGATGGTGGTGGTGCCGGTATAGGTGTTGGTGCCGTAGAGCTGCTGCGTCGCTCCGTTTGCAATCGCAAGATTGCCGCCGGTGCCGCCGCCGATGCCGCCGTCCTGGATCACGCCGCCGAAGAACGATCCATTCGTGATCGTCAGCGTCTTCGATCCCAGCGCGACGGTGCCCACCGGGCTCAACGAGAAGAGCCCGCCAATCGAAGCGCCTGACGTGGTCTGCGAAATATCGAGCGTGGCGCCTGCGCCCGAGAATGCGACATAGAGTGAGCTTGCGATCGAGCCGCTGCCCTTGAGTGCCAGCGTGCCGCCGCTATCGATCTGGGTCACATTGGAATAAGTGTTCACGCCAGTGAGCGTTTGCGTTCCGCCGCCGATCTCGAGCCCGCCCGTGCCCTGGATCACGCCGGCGAATTCGGTCGAACCATTGGTAATGAACAGCCCGTTGCCGCCCATGTTGACGATACCGCTGGAATTGCCGGCGAGCGTCGTGATGGCGTTGAACGGGAATGAGGACGCGGAGATATCGAACGTCGCATTCACCGTCACGACACTGGACGATGAAATGCTGCCGAAGCCCGACAGCGCCAGCGTTCCGGCCGAGATCGTGGTTGCGCCCGTATAGGTGTTGGTGCCGGTCAGCGTCAGCGTGCCGGTGCCGACCTTGGTCAACCCGCCGCCGGTGCCGGAGATCACGCCGTCGACCTGGGTCGAGCTGTTGAGGCTGCCGGTGGTGAGCGTGTTCGCGCCGAGCACGTAGTTGCCGGCGCCGGCGATCGAGCCCGCCGTCATGCCGCCGCTGGTCAGGCCCGAAATGTCGACCGTGCCGCCCAGATTGGTGATGAACTGCGCGCTGCCGCCCGTGCTCGAGCCCGTGAAGTTCGTCGTTGCGCCGTTGTTGGTGGTGATCGTGGCGCTGCCGGCGCTGGCGGAGCCGTCGAAGGTTACCGTTCCGTCGTTGTTGATGGTCGATGTGGCGGCGGTGGTGGTGTTGTGGAAGTTCAGCGTGGCCGATGCGAGGTTGTTGATCGTGGCGCTGCCCGCCGAAGCGCTGGTGAAGAAATCGATCTGGCCGTTGGCGTTGTTGGTGATCGTAGCGCTGCCGGCGGAGCTCGAATCGTCGAACGTAACAAAGCCGCTATTGACGAGGGTCACCGTCCCCGCGGTGCTGTTCTGGATGAAGTTGACGGTGCCGCCGATATCGTTCGTGATGGTCACGTCCCCGATACCGCTGCGCGCGGTGCTGCTGTTCTGGAACACCAGATTGTTGCCGGAGGTGACTTCGAAATTCTGCGTCGTGCCGGAATCGTTGACGATGCCCGTTCCATTGATGATGAACGGGTTGCCGACCGTGATCGAGTAGGCC
>NZ_JBFULT010000253.1:0-10435 GCF_054049755.1 Bradyrhizobium sp. P5_C11_2 | reverse complement strand
TGATCACACTCACGATGGCTCTAACCGTCGTGTTCAGACAGGCCGAGCCGGACGGCTCGGCCTCTTGGCGGACGATCACCGTTCGCGCGCTCGGAGGCTGGATCGCGGCCATCGGCCTGATGATGGCGAGCCTTGCTCTCGCTTCATGAGGGAGCACGGCGGTTCAGCTACATTGCGATATCCACTATTCCGTCTCCTCTCACGGAAAAAGTCTCCAAATTGAGCGGCGCGAGGTTTGCGGCTGGCACGCAATCCTGAGTTCGCGGAGGGCCCGTCCCGGCTCCAAGCGACCGCGAAAGCCGTCCTGATAGTCGTGACCTATCCTCTCCCAATGTTGCTCCGTGATGTCCTCTCACGCAGCAAGCTTCACCTCGTGGGCAAAATCCCAATACAACTTTCGCGCCCGCGCATAAAAGCGCCCGGGCATGAGTTGCCGGCCGTCGATCCGGATCACCGGCGCGACCTTGGCGAAATTTCCGGTCGAAAAGATCTCGTCCGCACCGACGAAATCGGCATAGCGCAGCGTTGCCTCTATCACCGTGACGCCGTCACTGCGCAAGAGCTCGATCACGCGCTGCCGCGTGATTCCGTTCAGGAAGGTGCCATTCGGCGCCGGCGTAAAGACAACGCCGTCTTTCGCCATGAACACGTTCGAATTGCCGAACTCCGCGACGTTACCGAGCATGTCCAGCATCAGGCAATTCTGGAAGCCGCGCGAGGCAGCCTCCATGAGCGCCCGGGAACTGTTCGGGTAAAGACAGGAGGCCTTGACATCGGCCGGCGCGCATTCGGCGGTCGGTCTGCGGAACGGCGACAGCGTGATCGCGCTGCCGACAGGCTGCGGGATCGGCGATTCGTAGATGCAAAGGCACCAGTCGGTCGTTTCCGGATCGAAGAGCACGCCGCCGCCGACGCCATTCTGCGGCCAGTACATCGGGCGGATGTAGAGTTCGGCATTGGCAGGGAAACGGGCGATACCTTCACGCACCAGTCCGAGCCACGTGCCGAGATCGACGACCGGTTTAAGCCCGAAGTTGATCGCAGATTGATTGACGCGGGCGCAATGACGATCGAGGTCGGGCATCACACCTTCAAAGGCGCGCGCGCCATCGAAGATGGTCGAGGCGAGCCAGAGCCCATGGGTGCGTGGCCCCATGATCGACACGTTGCCCTCGTGCCATTGGCCGCGAAAGAATGTCCATGTCCGCGAATGGTTGACGGAACTGGTGCTGGGAACCACGACGAACCTCCATTTTCGAACGACTGAGTTATGGTCCGTAGATCACCAGCTCGGAATCCGACAGATCGGCAAGCCGGGGACAATGCGGGCCCTTGAAGTATTTGCGGCCGATCGGCTCCCTGTAGATGCCGGCGAGGCCAGGCACAGGGCCATTGGCGTCGAGCGCAATCGATATCCGGCCACGCCGCAGCAGGAAGCGGCCGATAGCGCCGGCACACACGACGTAATCGGCCACATCGGGGCAATAGATCATTTGCATCGCCGGCAGCCTGATGCGGCCGACGCGCATCGGCTGCAGGACGAACGGAAAGGCGCGGCCATCGGCGGCGCGGCACACCAGGCAGAGGCAGCCGTAGGCTGCGTGACGCGCCAGCAGCACGACGTCGGCTTCGGACAAGCCGTCGATCGCCTGGACGTCCTGCCGGACGACCTCCACGCGCATCGCCTTGACCGGATGCGACACCGCCGGAAAGGAGAAGAACAAGCCGCCGCAATAGCGGCGGAATCCCTGCGCTTCGATGGCTTGCCAAGTCCATTGCGCCGGACTGATATTGACGTAGGTGACGTCGTTGTGGCGCTGCGCCACCTTGGTCAGCATCGGTGCGTAGCTGCGAAAGGCAGGCTCCACATACCAGCTGGAGAGATTGCAGCGGATGGAGGTGCTTCCACCGTTGTTCCTTGCGGTGTGGATCAACAGCAGAGCACCGACGGGCGCCCGGTCGTGCTCGAGCATGTAGCCGAAGCGCGGGAAGCTGTCGGGCGTCTCGCGCACAGACAGGCGCCGGAGTCCGTCGATCCAGTAGTCGCGCGAACGGATCGGAAAGCCGCGTGTCAGGAGATCGGCGATGGCGTCAAGATCGGCTATTCCTATCTCACGGCATCGGATCATGGTCCGAACTCTCACTCGTAGTATCCGAGCCGCCTCTTGGTCACCGGGTTTGGCGAGCGCGCCAGACGAGCGGATCGAGCGGCAACCAACTTGCGTCCATGGCGATGGACCGGAATTCCGGCCGCAGAGAGAGCCGCTTCTCGCGCTCCCAACGGCTTTGAACGTCCATCTCGCTGCGACGCCATGTACAGCAACCAGTTGCGGTATATGCGCTTGGCAGGCAGATGCCAGACGTTGCTCAGGTCCTTCGTCAGCTGATCGGCCGGAAAGTCGGCAAAAAGCTCGGGACGTCTGTCGGAAAGGGCTTTCTGTCGGAAAGCGATCAGTATCTCTTCCCCGCCCTCGTTCAGATAGCCCCTCGGTATCGTCGGACAGACCTCGTTCTCTCCCCGGAGGAAGCGACCCATATCCCTTCGATATTCACCTAGCAGGCTCTGGGTTTCGTATTCCGGGTGGCCCTGGAAATGGACGAAAAGGCTGTTCTTCTGCTGCTTGACGAAGCAGTCGGCGCCGGCCTCCGCCGACCAGGTGAGAACCGAATATCCGCAGTCCGAGAGATCTTCCTCCTGCACCTCGTTCCACCGGGCGTGCGGAATTCGGAAGGTCCTCGGCACATCCTGCATCAAGGGGTGATGTCTCGTCTTTGTTTGAGCGAAGACACCGAAGCATTTGGTAGGCAGCTTGTGGCGCGTAACGCCGTCCAGGTGCAGGACGGCCCCATGGACGGCCAGACAGGAAAACACCGACGACACGGTATTCTCCCGGGCCCAGTCAACGATCTCGGCGAAGGTGGTCCAGTATGGCTCTTCCGTCAGACTGGCGGCTCTGGGTTCGGCGCCGGTCACGATCACTCCATCCAGGCGTCTGTTCAGCAGATCGTCGATGCCACGGTAGTATCGACGCACGTAATCCCGCCCCCATTCCGAACGGGGGGTCGCCTCCATCGTATAGAAATGCAGTCTGACGCAAAGTCGTCCGGCAGCCGCAGCGAGCAGGTCGAACAGCTGGCGCTCGGTCGACATCAATGCGGCATCCGACATGTTGTTGATGAGCCCGATGTCGAGGCACTCCGCCCGGCTTCCCGGTGACACCATCGCATGGGCGCCTCGGTCCGGCGCTCTCGATAAGAGGTGGTGCTCAGGCGAATCTACGTCGATCAAGACAGTCATGCGAGTGCCTTCATGGTTGGCGAAACCTCAATTCGCGGCGCCGAGGGCCTGATCGAGATCCGCGACGATGTCGTCGATGTGCTCAATTCCGACGCTCAGCCTGATCATCTCGGGCCGCACGCCGGCTCTCTCCTGTTCTTCGGCCGACATTTGCCGGTGCGTGGTCGATGCGGGGTGGCAGGCGAGCGTTTTCGCGTCGCCAATATTGACCAGCCGCTTGCAGAGCTTCAGCGCGTCGTAGAACCGCTTGCCCGCCTCGAAGCCTCCAGCCACGCCAAAAGTCAGCAGCGAACACGCCCGACCACCTAGATACTTCTGTGTTAGCGCGTAATAGGGGCTGTCGTGAAAGCCCGCATAATTCACCCATCCGACACGGCGGTCATTGCGCAGGAACCGCGCGACCTTCTCGCCATTCTCGACGTGCCGCTCGATCCGCAGCGCGACGGTCTCAATGCCCTGGAGCAGCAGGAAAGCGTYCATCGGCGCCAGGACGGCGCCGGTGGTCCGCTGGGAAACGGCGCGGCAACGCGCAATGTAGGCGGCGGCCCCGTAGCGCTCGGCGAAGACCAGCCCATGATATGATTTCTCCGGCTCGTTCATCATCGGGAAGCGCCGGCGATGCTCGGCCCACGGGAACCTGCCGCCGTCGACGATAATTCCACCGAGCGTGGTGCCATGCCCACCCATGAATTTCGTCAGCGACTCCACGACGACATCTGCGCCGTATTCGATCGGCCTGAGCAGGATCGGTGTCGGCACCGTGTTGTCGACGATCAGCGGGACGCCGTGCCTGTGCGCCACCTCAGCCATCGCTTCGATGTCGCAGACGTTTCCGGCCGGATTTCCGACGCTCTCGCAGAACACCGCCCGCGTATCGTCGTCGATCAGTCTCTCGACGCTCGCCGGCCGGTCGTCTTCCGAAAACCGGACCGTGATACCCTGCCTCGGCAGGATGTGCGCGAACAGCGTATGCGTGGTGCCGTAAAGCTGCGGAACCGAGACGATGTTGGTGCCCATCTCCGCGATGTTGACCACTGCATAGTTCACCGCGGCCTGACCACAGGCCACGCTGAGTGCCTCGATGCCTCCTTCCAGGGCGGCGACGCGCTTCTCCAGCACCGCGTTGGTCGGATTGCCGATCCGCGTATAGCGGAAGCCGTCCACTTCAAGATTGAAGAGCGCGGCTCCATGGTCGGCGCTGTCGAATGCATAAGAGGCCGTCTGGTAGATCGGCACGGCAACGGCCTTTGTTGCCGGATCGCAGTCAAAGCCGCCGTGGACGGCGAGAGTTTCTCGCCTCATGGAGGCTGGCCCTTCGGCTCTCCGATTCCGGGCTAGCTCCCGACTTCCCTGGCGCATCGGAACTCCTCGAATGCTGACGGCGCCCGGCGGTCGGTCTGCGCCAGGCCAAGCAGCTCCCGCACTGCGATCGGCCACAGGGTGACGTCCTTGCCGTGGGTATGGAACATGGCGACGGCGAGACGGTCCATTCCGAAGGCCACGCAGGCGGTGTGGGCCGGCTCGGAGGCCGCATCCACGATGCCCCAGGTGGTACCGAAATGATCCCGGTGGTAGTTGAAGCTCATGCAGGCCGTGGGTCGCTCCTCGGAGCGCAGAGGCACCAGCAGTTCGAACTTCAGCGCCTGCTGCTTTTGGCTCACTGCCATCATCTGCCCGACCCGGCCGAAGAACGGGTCGTTGGCATAGTCGACCCTGAAGGTTAGCCCGAGATCTCGGGCGATCTTCTGTGCACGTATGATCCAGCGCTCCCGGAACGCCGAGACGTGATCGGCGCTCCCGATGCAGACGAATTCGCGCATCCTGAAGGACTGCAGCCGGTCGAGATGGCGCGAGGGCTCGCGACGGAAACAATCGGCGGCCACGTCGAAGCTCCAGCCGCCTGCCGGCACGGGCCCTCGGCTCGCCGCGATCGGATAGACTGGATAGCAGGCGGCCGGCGACAGAACGAGATCGGCCGGCGAGAGCGACGCGGTCCAGTCACCGCCCGCATCGAAGCGGCTGACGGCCGCGTCGATCTCGCTCTCCGTGCCGTGCAAGCCACAGACGCAGCCGAGAAGGTTGGGAAAGCTCTTCAGATAGCCCGACCTCTCGAGCTGGGTGCGGCTCATGACGGGCGGGAAGCGCATCACCTCGGTGTTCGGTTCGCGATTACGTGAGATCACCGCCGCAATCCGCTCCACGACGTCTTCATAGAGCGCGGTACGGCCATAGACGCCGGGAGAGCCCATCTCGTGGAACAGCGCGTCGGCAAGGTGATCCAACGGATCGCCCGGTGGCGGAGTGGAGTCCGCCGGTGCTTGAACAATGGCCACTTTCATCAGGCCGTTTCCTTTTCAGAGGACAATCAATCGCACAGAGAGTCCGGGACCGTGCTCATCAGCGTGGCGGTACCCATGCTGGCGAGGATGCGATCGTTGTTGATCATGATCGGAGCGGAAAGCACGTCACGCAGGTGGCGGCCGATACTTACGTCGGTGTCGTTGCGGTATCCGGACAGCCCGCAGGCGCGCATCGCGTGCATGACGGTCGCAACCGCGAGCTCGGAGGCCTCCACCTTGAGAAGATTGATCGAGGACTGGAACTCGACGGACGACAGTGCGCGCTCGTCCCGTTCGCGAGCTTCATAGAACTGGAGATTCGCGGCGATGATGGCGCGCAGTTTCGTCAGCGTCATTTTGGCGGCGGTGAAATGCGCCGCGCCGGGAGGCATATTGCCGCCAGATCCGCGGGCGGCCTTGCGGATGAAGAGCTGCGCCCGGCCCACGGCCGCAGCCGCGATCCCCGCCCAGACCGAGGACCAGCACAGGTGGGCGACGGGCGTCATTGTCTGCGCATGGATCTTTTCGTATGCCACGGGAAATATCTGGTCCGCGGCGCCCCTGAAATTCAGCTTGAAGCCGGCGCTGCAGGTCCCACGCATGCCGAGCGTCTCCCACCCGAGAGTGGGCTCCAGCGTATATTCGTCTCGGGTGATGGCCAGTAGCACCTGATCGGATCCAGCGGCCGAGTCAGAGCGGCGGGCGACGGTGATGATGCCGTCCGCCTCGGCGCCGTACGAAATCACCGTCGCGTCGCGCACCAGCGAAATCTCGGTGCCGGCGCTCTCGACGGCGGCCGAGCTGAAGCGTATGTTTCCGCCGTTCTGGCCTTCCGTGGTCGACGATGCCAGCAGCAGCTGCTCGGCAGCCACGCGGCGCATGAGACTTTCGTGCCAGCCACTGCCCGCGCCGTGGCGAACCAGGCACGCGACCTTGGTCTGATGCATCGCGAAGATCATCCCGACCGAAGCGCAGGCACGGCCGAGCGCGTAACACATATCGGCCACCTCGGAGATAGACGCACCGCCCCCGCCGAACTCGATCGGAATCTGAGCGCCCAGAAGTCTCTCCTTGCGCGCCGCGTCGATCGCCTTCCGCGGGAAGCGCGCCTCGCGATCGACCGCCTCGGCCTCCGCCGCAGCGACCTCCGCGACATTTGCCGTCCGCTGCTGGAACGAGAAGCCGTCGGGAGAGAACGCTATCCGGCCGATTTCCGTGGCGACGTTGCGGAACTGAACTTCCTGCACAGTCATGGGCCAAAGCCTCCCGTTTCATGGTTGGACGGCGCGCAGCCGGATCGAGAAGAATTCCGCTCAAAATTGACAACTAGCCCACTTCCCTCGCCGCGTCGTTGGCGCAGAAGTGGGTGTCAAGGAGCTTCCGCTCCCGGGCGAGGTACCTCCGAAGCAGAGCTATTGACCGAGGGAGCAGTTGGGTATCGTCGCCTCCGGATTGTGATCAGCCCGGTCACGGCGAGGGGGGCAGTCGAAATGCACGACCTTACCGTCAACGTCCAGAATCGTGTTCTATCCGTCGTCAGAAGCGTCCTCCAGCAGAACGCGATCACCGCCGATCTTCACCCGGAGTCACGGCTGGTGGATATCGGGCTGAACTCGATGGGCATGGTCGAGCTGATGCTCAAGGTTGAGGCCGAGTTCGATCTCATCCTTCCCCAATTCGAGATCACGCCGGAAAATTTTCAATCGGTGAAGGCGATGGAGCGGATGATCCTCAACCAGCTCGGACCCGGGTCGGGATGAAGCCAGTTGAACAGAGGTTCTGCTTCGGCAACCAAGCGAACCGCATCGAGCGGGTGCGCGCGGACGCCGATCCAGCCCAGCCGCATGATCCCGTCGCGAAGACAACCGTGATCCAGCGAGCGACCAGACCCGACGTTCCGCGGCGCAGACAGTCCGCCGCCAAGACCTGGTTGCAAGCCATCGCACTCACCGCACGGCTCGAAGCCCGGCCGCATCGGTTGTTCGCCGACGTCGTGGAGGATTGGGCACAGCGTCAGCCCGGGCGGCCCGCCCTGCTCTCGGATGGCCAATCCTTCACCTATGGCGAACTCACCGCCCGGATCAACCGGTATGCGCGCTGGGCGCGGGACCTCGGCCTCCATGCCGGCCGCACCGTCTGCGTGCTGATGCCGAACCGGCCGGACTACCTCGCCTGCTGGCTCGGCATCACCAGCGTCGGCGGGACGGTGGCACTGATCAACACCAGGCTGGTCGGCCAGTCGCTCGCCCACTGTATCGACGTCGCGCAGGCCGATCACCTCATCCTCGCGGCCGATTGCGTCGATGCGTTCGAGAGCGCACGTCCGCACCTGCACCGCGTGCCGCAAATTTGGAGCCTCGGCACCGGCGATCCAGGCGGCGGTCTGGATGCGGCGCTCGCCGCCTTCGAGCCAGGTCCGCTGTCCGCCGCCGAACGTGGCGACGTCACGATCGATGGACGCGCGCTCCTCATCTACACCTCGGGCACCACGGGCCTACCGAAGGCGGCGAACGTCAGTCATCGCCGCATCCTCGCCTGGGGCGGCTGGTTTGCCGGACTGACGGACGCGTCCCCCGACGATCGCCTCTACGATTGCCTGCCGCTCCATCACTCGGTGGGCGGCGTCGCGGCTCCCTGCAGCATGCTCTGCGCGGGCGGTTCGGTCGTGATTGCGGAGAAATTTTCCGCCGGCAGCTTCTGGAACGACATCGAGCGTTTCGACTGCACCGTCTTCCAGTATATTGGTGAGCTCTGCCGCTATTTGCTGAAGGCGCCAGCGTCTGAGCAAGAGGCGCGACACCGGCTGCGGCTGGCTGTCGGCAACGGATTGCGCGGCGACATATGGCAGATGTTCGCCAGCCGGTTCGCGATTCCGCAGATCCTCGAATTCTATGCCGCAACGGAAGGCAATTTTTCGCTGTTCAATGTGGACGGAAAACCGGGCGCGATCGGCCGGATCCCGCCGGTTCTGGCGCATCGCTTTCCCGCCTCGATCGTCAAGGTCGATGCCGACAGCGGTAGCCCAATCCGGAGCGCCGCAGGGCTGTGCATCGCCTGCGCCCCTGGCGAAACCGGCGAGGCTATCGGACGTATCGGCAGCGCCAGTCGCGACGGCGGACCTTTCGAGGGCTACACGGATCCCGCCGAGACCGAGAAAAAGATTCTGCGCGACGTCTTCACTGCGGGCGATGCCTGGTTCCGCACCGGTGATCTGATGCTGCGCGACGAGCAGGGGTATTTGCACTTCATAGACCGCGTTGGCGACACCTTTCGCTGGAAGGGCGAGAACGTCGCGACCAGCGAAGTGAACGACGCAATCAGGGACTGCCACGGCGTTCTCGACGCCTCGACCTATGGAGTTGCGGTGTCCGGGGCCGATGGCCGCGCCGGCATGGCGGCCCTGGTGGTGGACCGGGATTTCGATTTCGGGATATTCAGAGAACACCTTTCGTATCGGCTGCCGCCCTATGCAGTTCCGGCCTTCGTCAGGCTGTGCCGGGCGCTCGATACGACCGACACCTTCAAGCAGCAGAAACAGCGGCTGATCCGCGAGGGATTTGATCCCTCGGCGGTGGACGATCCGCTGTTCCTGCGTGATCCGGCGACCGGTGACTATCGTTCGATCGACCGGGCCGTCTACGCGCGCATCGTTGAGGGCGAAATCAGACTCTAACATCGGCCCGAAAAGCCGAAATGTGAGGTGTACAATGTCGGTCAAGTCGAAGATCTTCTCCGCGATGAAGCAGATCGCCGAAGAACAGAAGGTCACGCTTCCGCCGTTTGAGGACGACCTGCCACTGAACGACATCGGGTTCGATTCGCTGGCATTCGCCATCCTGGTTGCGCGGCTGGAGGACGAGCTCGGTATCGATCCCTTCACTGTCGCCGAGGACGCAGCCTTCCCGTCTACCCTCGGTGAGTTTGTCAGAGCCTACGAGAATGTCCCCGCCTGACATCATCGCGTTGCGCCAATATCTCGGCGCGGGGTCGAAGCACCGCTCGATTTCCGATGCCCGGCACAGCGTGTCGCTGACCGACATGATCGAGCACAGCTGCCTGACTGGCGGATCCTTCGCGTTGTCCGGCCGCTCGGTGCTGCTCGCGACGTCGCGACAGCTGCTGTCCGCGCTTGCAATGATCGAGCTCGACGGCGTCGCCCGCCGCATGCTTCTATGCCCGCCCGACCTCGATTGGGATCTCCTGCAGGTCCTGCTCGAGCAGGCCGGGATCGACACCATCGTCACCGATCGGCCGCTACACCGATGCAGTGCCGGCAAGCGCACTATTATCGGCATCGACCTGCCCGAACGGAGGGCCGTGGGACGGAAGATCGACCATGCGACCGAATGGTTGATGCTGACCTCGGGGACGTCGGGGCTGCCGAAGATCGTCCGACATACGCTCGATGGACTCGCTGGCGCGATCATCGCCGACGGGCCTGCGCGCTACCGCGACGCAACCTGGGCGACGTTCTACGATATCCGCCGCTATGGCGGCCTGCAAATCTTCCTGCGAGCCGTGATCGGCGGCGGATCGATGGTGCTTTCCGAGCCCGGGGAAGCCATCGCGGCCCATGTGGCGCGGCTGCGCGCCGGCGGCGTCACCCACATCTCCGGGACGCCGTCGCACTGGCGCAAGCTGCTGATGAGCGGCGCGTCCGCCAATTTCTCGCCGCGCTATGTCCGCCTGTCGGGCGAAATCGCCGACCAGGCCGTGCTCGACGGCTTGGCCCGGGCATTTCCGCAGGCGTCGATCGGTCACGCCTATGCCTCGACCGAGGCCGGCGTCGGTTTCAGCG
>NZ_JBFULT010000252.1:0-10460 GCF_054049755.1 Bradyrhizobium sp. P5_C11_2 | reverse complement strand
GCAGATCTACAACGTGCTGGTCTGGCCGTTCGTGTGGGTCGCAGGGCCGGAGAATTCGAAATTCATCTACACGGCGCTGCTGGAATATTTCATCACCCAGCTCAAGCTCGCGCTGTTCGGCGCCGGCTTCATCTCGTTCCCGATCGTTGCGACGCAGATCTACAAGTTCGTGGCGCCGGGCCTCTACAAGCACGAGAAGCAGGCCTTCCTGCCCTATCTGGTCGCAACCCCGTTCTTCTTCGTGCTGGGCGCGGCGCTGGTCTATTTCGTCGTGCTGCCGATGCTGGTCCGCTTCTCGCTCGGCATGCAGCAGGCCGGCAGTGACGAGACCGCGCAGATCCAGCTGCTGCCCAAGGTCGGCGAATATCTGTCGCTGATGATGTCGCTGATCTTCGCCTTCGGCATCGCCTTCCAGCTTCCGGTGATCCTGACGCTGTTGGGGCGCATCGGCATCATCACGGCAAAGATGTTGCGGGAAAAACGCCGCTATTTCATCGTCATCGCCTTCGTCATCGCGGCCGTCCTGACGCCGCCGGATGTGCTGAGCCAGTGCTCGCTCGCGATTCCGCTGCTGGCGCTCTATGAGGGCTCGATCATCGCGGTGGGGATGGTGGAGAAGAAGGCGGCGGCCTCGCAGGCGTCCGCCAGCGCATCGTCGGACGCCAATCCGGCGGAGTAGGGCGCCCCATTCTCGGCCGTCATTCCCCGCGAAAGCGGGGAATCCAGTACGCCGCGGCCTCTCGGGGAATCACTGCCGTCTCTGGAATACTGGATCATCCGCCTTCGCGGATGATGACAGCCGTGCTAGGAGACGCGCCAATGTAAATTGTCAGCATAAATGTTGACCATCTACGCGCTCCCCAGGACCACGGCCATGCACGACATCAAATCGATCCGCGACAATCCGCAAGCCTTCGACGCCGGTCTCGCGCGGCGGGGCCTGAAGCCGTTGTCGGCCTCGCTGCTGGCGATCGACGAGACGCGGCGCGCGGCGATCCTGGCCTCGGAGCAGGCTCAGGCGCGGCGCAACGCAGCATCGAAGGAGATTGGCGACGCCAAGAAGGCGAAGGACGAGACGCGCGCGGCCAAGCTGATGGCCGAGGTCGCCGAGCTCAAGACCACGATGCCGGAGCTCGAGGCCGCCGCGAAAGCTGCGGACGAGCAGCTGACGAAAGAGCTGTCCGCGATCCCGAACATTCCGTTCGACGACGTGCCCGACGGCGTCGACGAGCACGGCAATTTGCAGCACCATGTGTTCGGCAACAAGCGCAACTACAGCTTTACGCCGAAGCTGCATGACGATCTCGGCACGGCGCTYGGCTACATGGATTTCGAGGCGGCGGCAAAACTCTCCGGCGCGCGCTTCGTCGTGCTGAAAAAGGGGCTGGCGCGGCTCGAACGCGCGATCGGCCAGTTCATGCTCGACCTGCACACGACCGAGCACGGCTATACCGAGATCAACCCGCCGCTCCTGGTGCGCAACGAAGTGATGTTCGGCACCGGGCAATTGCCGAAATTCGAGGACGATCAGTTCTGGGCGATCAAGGGCGAGCTCCTGGCCGCGCCCGATCACGAGCGGTTGCGCACGGAGCGTCTCGGCCTCATCCCGACCGCGGAAGTATCGCTCACCAACCTCGCACGCGAATCCATTCTCGACGAGAAGCAATTGCCGATGCGGCTCACCGCGCTGACGCCGTGCTTCCGCGCCGAGGCCGGTGCTGCCGGACGCGACACCCGCGGCATGATCCGCCAGCACCAGTTCACCAAGGTCGAGCTGGTCTCGATCACGACGCCGGAAGCGAGCAAGGACGAGCTGGAGCGCATGCTTTCGTGCGCCGAGCAGGTCTTGCGGAAGCTCGACCTGCACTACCGCGTGATGACGCTGTGCGCAGGAGACATGGGCTTTTCGTCGCAAAAAACCTATGACATCGAGGTCTGGATGCCCGGGCAGGGCGACGGCGGCATGTTCCGCGAGATCTCGAGCTGCTCGGTCTGCGGCGACTTCCAGGCGCGGCGCATGGATGCGCGCTCGCGTGGCCCCGACGGCAAGCCGCGCTTCGTGCACACGCTGAACGGGTCCGGCACCGCAGTTGGCCGCGCGCTGATCGCGGTGATGGAGACTTACCAGCAAGAGGACGGCTCGATTGCGGTCCCCGACGTGCTGCAGCCCTATATGGGCGGGCTGAAGGTGGTCGCGCGCGAGTAGGGCGCGATTGGCCGGCCGTAACGCGGAAACGTTTGGTTGCGAAGATCGGGCGGCCGGCTATCTTGTCGGCCACCCGACAACTCGAAACCCCCGTTCATGGCCTTGCACCGCGACATCTTCTGGGTCGGCAGACAATGGGCGGTGACGGGTGCCGGCATCCAGGCCGTCGACCAGCGCCTGCGTGGCGTGTTGGACATCGAGATCGCGCGGCTCTGGGACGACGCTCTCGTGCAGAGCCGGCGGGCCAAGCCCGGCGTCAACATCGACGATTTTGACGCGGCATTGACGACCGCGCGCACGCGCTATCCGCGTGAGCCGGCTCCGACGGTGGCCGACCTGTTGCCGGCGCCGCCCGCTGCCGCGGAGCTGCTCCAGGCCCGGCCGCCGGTTCCACCGGCCTTCGTGCTGCGTGCGGAAGGCAGGCTTGCGCGGTTCTTGCCGCAGTGGAGAATTCGCCGCTGAGAGGCCCATCGGCCAAGGCGGCGTCCGTTTGCCTGATCGGTCATAGCCGGATAAGACCAGCTTGAGACGACCCATGGAATCGAGCTGAGATATGCGCATTCTCTGCACCAATGACGACGGCATCCACGCCCCCGGCCTCAAGGTCGTGGAGGAAATCGCGCAGGCGCTGTCCGACGATGTCTGGGTGGTCGCGCCCGAGCTCGACCAGTCCGGCGTGTCGCATTCGCTGTCGCTGAACGATCCCTTGCGCCTGCGCGAAGTCGGCCCGCGGCACTTCGCGGTGCGGGGCACGCCGACCGACTGCGTCATCATGGGCGCGCGCCATATCCTCGGCGCCAAGCTGCCCGATGTCGTGCTGTCCGGGGTCAACAAGGGGCGCAACGTTGCCGAGGACGTGGTCTATTCCGGCACCATCGCCGGCGCGCTGGAGGGCACCATCCTGGGCATTCCGTCGTTCGCGCTGTCGCAGGAGTTCAGCGTCGAGACCCGCGACCGGCCGCAATGGGRCACTGCGCGCCAATTCGGGCCCGATATCCTGCGCAAAGTGATCAAGGCGGGGATCCCGAAGGACACCGTCATCAACGTCAACTTCCCGTCCTGCGCGCCGGAGGATGTCCTGGGCATCCGCGTGACCCGGCAGGGCAAGCGCAACCTCGGCTTCCTCAGGATCGACGAGCGCAGGGACGGCCGCGGCAATCCCTATTTCTGGATCGGCTTCGAGCGCGCGGCGATGATGGACACGCCCGCCGAAGGCACAGATCTGGCGGCACTGCGCGAGCGCTACGTCTCGGTCACCCCTCTCAGGCTCGACCGAACCAATGAGGCGTTTTCGGAGGCGCTGGGCGCGACGCTCAAGTAGCCGCTAGCCTGCAGCCCGGACGAAGCGAAGCGCAATCCGGGGCCTCGTGCCGCGCGGCTCCAATCCCGGATTGCGCTTCGCTCCATCCGGGCTACGGAGATCCGCTAGGCGCCGCGAAGCGCGGCCTCGATCGTCTTGCCGAGCGCGTCGAGCTGAAACGGTTTCTGGAGCGCCGGCCGGTCGCGATATTGCTCGGGCAGGCCCGAGGAGCCGTAGCCGGTCGCGAAGATGAAGGGGCAGCCTTTTTCCTTGATCAGATCGGCTACCGGCGAAATCACCTTGCCGTTGACGTTGACGTCGAGGATGGCGATGTCGAATTCGGTCGCCTGGGCAAGCCGCATCGCTTCGTTGATATCGCCGGCCTCAGCTGCGACCTTGTAGCCGAGCTCTTCGAGCATGTC
Organism: Bradyrhizobium sp. P5_C11_2; assembly: GCF_054049755.1. Taxonomy (NCBI): domain Bacteria; kingdom Pseudomonadati; phylum Pseudomonadota; class Alphaproteobacteria; order Hyphomicrobiales; family Nitrobacteraceae; genus Bradyrhizobium; species Bradyrhizobium sp. P5_C11_2. Next base: position 6,532 of record NZ_JBFULT010000252.1, on the reverse strand, counting down.
CGCGACCATCATCCTGATCATGACCTCGTCCTCGACGAGGAATACAGAACGGCCCGAAAGCCTTGCCGCAGTCATAGCTGAGTCCTTGCCCATAGGGACAAACGTTCGCAGATAACGCTACAGGACGCAATGCGCGTTTGGGCGAACGGAAGCCTGCGAATGGTGATCGCCGCTGCTCCGTCGCAAGCCAATGTGTGGTCAAATGCTGCATCGAAAGTCTATCATGGGTTCCTGAGCCGGAACAAGATTCGGGCGCGAATACCTGCTGCACAAAACCTCGATCCGGATCTGACGAGACGAACACTGACAGCCATGACCTCCGATCATCACCCGCCGGAAAAGATGATGTTTCAGCTCACGCTGAGGCGTCGGGGCATTAGCGATCAGGCGGTGCTGCGCACCATGGAGGCGGTGCCGCGCGAGCTGTTCGTCGACGAGGCCGATCGCGCCGGCGCCTATCGCGACAGCGCGCTGCCGATTGCCTGCGGGCAGACCATCAGCCAGCCCTTCGTCGTCGCCTACATGACCGAGCAGCTTCAACTCCAGAAGCGGCATCGCGTGCTCGAGATCGGCACCGGCTCCGGCTATCAGGCCGCCGTGCTGTCGCGGCTCGCAGGCCAGGTGCTGACGGTCGAGCGCTACCGCAAGCTCGCCGACGCCGCACGCGCCAGGCTTGAGAAGCTCGACTGTCACAACGTCGAGGTGATGCTGGCCGACGGTCTCAACCTGCCCGCCAATATCGGGCCATTCGACCGCATCATGGTCACGGCGGYGATGGAGCAGATTCCGGAGAACCTGGTCGAGCGGCTCGAGGTCGGCGGCATCCTGATCGCACCGGTCGGCCCGCATCAGGGCGTGCAGACGCTGATCCGCCTAAGCCGCAGCGAGGCCGGGATCGAGCGCAAGGAACTCCTCGAGGTCCGCTTCGTGCCGGCGCTGCCCGGCGTGGCGCGGGAGCTGTAGAATTCCGGATCGGCTGTGCTGCCAACATCTTATTGGGAGGGTTAAGCCGTTATTTACTCGGCGCGTGTTTACTTAAAAGACCAGTTCTGTTGCGTACGAGTGAGTAACCATGTCTGTCGTCGCCGAGTTGCTTTACTCGCGCCGCGTACCGCAGGTCGCGGTGCTGGCGCTGATCTCCTTCAGCTTCGCAGGGTGCAGCGCCGACATGTCGTCGCGGCTGTCCCAGTCGAATTTCTCCAATCCCTTCGCGTCGGAAGCGACCGGCTCGGTGCAGCAGGCGCCCCCGCCGCAGCGTGAGCTGCCGCAATATTCGCGGCCGCAGACCCAGCCCGGCTATTATCAGTCTCAGCCGCTGCCGCCGCCGGCGGTTTCCGCGCCGCAATCCTATCCCGTTGCGGCGGGTGGCGGTGTGTCCGGGGGCGGACGTGGCGTCGGTTCCTATGCGCCGCCGGCACAGCCGCATCTCGAGACCACAGCCACCGTGCCGCCGCGCTCGGTCGCAGCCGCCCAGCCGGCCGGCGGGACCAAGATCATCGTCGGCACCAGCGATACGCTCGACGTGCTCGCCAAGCGTTATCACGTCACGCCGCAGGCGATCCTTGCCGCCAACGGCTACAAGGGCCCGCGTGCGCTCTCGCCCGGCCAGCAGCTGATCATCCCGCGTCCCGGCGCGACGGCTGCCGCACCCGCGCCGGCGATGGCTCCGGTTGCTGCCGCTCCGGTGATGGCGCCCGCCGCCAAGCCGGTTGCGGCCGTCGCTGCGCCGCCCAGCCTCCACTTCGTCAACCGCGGCGACACGCTCGCCAGCATCGCGCGCAAGAACCATATCTCGCCGGCCGAGCTCGCCCGCGCCAACGGCCTTGAGCCTTCGGCAAAGCTCAAGCTCGGCGCCAGGCTGACCGTGCCCGGCGCCAAGACCGCCGCGGTTGCGGCACCGCTTGCTCCGGCTCCCGTCGCGGCCGCCCCGGTTGCGGGTACCCTGCAGCCCGTTGCGGCCGCTCCGGCGCCCGCCACCAAGATGGCCGCCGTTGCCGCGCCGGTGYAGAGTGCCCGTCTGGCCCAGGCCACCGCCAATGTCGAAGAGAAGCCCGCCGAGACGCCGGCGAAGGCCGCGGAAGTCACCAGCGCGCTGCCGACTTTCCGCTGGCCGGTGCGCGGCAAGGTGATCACCACCTACGGCGCCAAGACCAACGGCAAGTCCAATGACGGCATCAATCTCGCAGTGCCCGAGGGTACGCCGGTCAAGGCGGCTGAAGATGGCGTCGTTGCCTATTCCGGCAACGAGCTGAAGGGTTATGGCAATCTGGTCCTGGTTCGGCACTCCAACGGCTACGTCACCGCATATGCCCATGCGAGTGAGCTGATGGTGAAGCGCGGCGATACCATCAAGCGCGGTCAGGTCATTGCCAAGTCGGGTCAATCCGGTGAGGTGGCGTCGCCGCAGCTCCACTTCGAGATCCGTAAGGGATCCAGTCCGGTTGACCCGCTTCAATTCCTGAACGGGGCGTGAGGCGCGAGCCTGAGAAGTAGGGCAGGCCACAACGACGCTGTCATCGCCCGCCTTGTGCGCAATTGCGCACTGGAGCGGGCGATCCAGTATTGCAGAGACAGCAGTCGCTGGGCCGAGACGCTGCCGCGAACTGTGGCGTAGATTAGCACGCAGTAAAATTCGGATTAATAAAAGTTTGGCGAATGCCGGAAGCGGATCGCGTTCATGCGAGTTCGCTCCGGCGGAATGTTTGTGCTTGCTCCTTTTCCGGCAAGCTCTCTGAATCCCGAACCATTCAAAATCGCTGAGTTCGTCGCGTAGGATTCGAGGTTCGGTGTCGGAGCCTGGAACGCGTTGGTCGCGGGATCAGGTTCGGCCTGAGGCTTTTGTGACCGGACCATCAAATTATCGAAGAACAACCCCGTGCAAAGTAGCCGATGGCTGCCGGTGCGATGTCCCAATGTTCTGAATCTGCTTCGGTTTCGATGGCGCAGCGGACAGGGCAGGGCTTGCTGGTGACCCAGCGCCGTCGTGAATGTCCCGACCTGGAACCCTTGATCTAGATCAACCTGGAAGAGTGGCGTTCCGTTTCGGTAGCAGCGCACGCCAATGACGCTCGGGTCCGGAGATCGGCATGAAGCTGGCTGATACGAAATCGTCGCCTGATTCCGGACAATCGTACCAGCATCCAGCAGGCGAGGGGATGCTGTATGTGCCGGGCGGCACGTTTCGCATGGGTTCGGATCGGCACTATCCGGAGGAAGCGCCGGTCCACCGCGTCACCGTGGATGCGCTCTGGATGGATCGCCATCCAGTGACGAACCGGCAATTCAAGGCGTTCGCCAAGGCTACCGGCCACGTCACCGTTGCCGAGATCGCGCCCGATCCAAAGGACTATCCCGGAATTCTCCCGCATATGATCTACGCGGGCTCGCTGATGTTCGCTCCGCCCGCGCATCCGGTCAGTCTCCGGGACTTCAGCCAATGGTGGACCTTCGCCAAAGGCGCGAACTGGCGGCATCCCTACGGGCCGGGCAGCGACATCCGTGGGCTGGACGATCATCCCGTGGTGCATGTGGCCTTCAGCGATGCGCTCGCCTACGCAAGATGGGCTGGCAAGGATTTGCCGACCGAAGCGGAATGGGAATTTGCGGCGCGCGGCGGGCTGGATGGCGCCGAGTTCGCATGGGGAGATGAATTTGCGCCTGGGGGCCGTCACATGGCCAACACCTGGCAGGGCGAATTTCCACGCCAGAACACCAGGGACGATGGATACGAACGGACATCGCCGGTCACCGCATTCCCGCCGAACGGATACGGGCTGCACGATATGATCGGCAACGTCTGGGAATGGACGTCAGACTGGTATTCGCCTCGGCATGAAGCCGACGCTGCAAAAGCCTGTTGCATTCCAGAGAACCCGCGCGGCGGCCGCGAGGCCGATAGCTACGACCCAAGAACGACCAACGTGAAAATTCCACGGAAGGTCATCAAAGGCGGCTCGCATTTGTGCGCGCCGAATTACTGCCGACGCTACAGGCCGGCTGCGCGGCATGCGGAGCCGGTCGACACATCCACGAGTCATCTCGGCTTTCGGTGCGTCAGGCGAGGAGCCTTTGATGCATCATAAATAGGGAGCGTAACCATGTTGCGTACCATATTGCCCGCCAAGCCATGCAAGACACCTAGTTGGCACAAGCGGTCCTGCGCATCGCTGCTTGGCGCGACGATGTTGATGTCGCTGTCCGGGCCGGCCAGCACGCCGGCAACCGCACAGCCGGCCCAGAAACCCAATATCCTCTTCATCATGGGCGACGACATCGGCTGGATGCAGCCGAGCATCTACCACCGCGGCCTGATGGTCGGCGAGACGCCCAACATCGATCGCATCGGCAACGAAGGCGCGATCTTCATGCACTATTACGCCGAGCAGAGCTGCACGGCCGGCCGCAATGCCTTTTTCACCGGCATGAATCCGCTGCGCACCGGCATGATCCCCCCGCAACTGCCTGGTAGCCCGTCCTATCTGCGGCCCGGTACGCCGGCGCTCGCCAAATTCCTGCTCGATCTCGGCTACAACACCGGCGAGTTCGGCAAGAACCATCTCGGCGATCACACCGACGCACTGCCGACCGCGCATGGTTTCCAGGAATACTGGGGCTACCTGTATCATCTCGATGCGATGCAGGGCGTGAGCTTCCCGGACATCAACAAGTCCCCGACCCAGCAGACGGTCGCTCCGCCATGCAAGAATACGCCGATCCCAGGCATCCCGGAGGTACCGGGCGCGGTCGATCCGCTAACGACCGTTTGCCTGACGCCTCCGCGCAACGTCCTGTCGTGCAAGTCGGATGGTACATCCAGGACTCAGCAGTGCGTCGATCAGGGCCCGCTGACACTCGAACGATCGAAGGGTGTCGACGAGGAAATTTCGGCCAAGGTTATCGACTTCATCGATCGCAACGACCCGAAGACGACGGGCAAGCCTTTCTTCGTCTGGTACAACCCGGCGCGTATGCACGTCACGACCGTGCTGAACGACAAGTACATGGCCATGGTCGGCGAACCCGGCGGCAAGGACTGGGGCGTCAACGAAGCCGGCATGAAGCAGATGGATGACAACATCGGCTACGTGCTGAAGAAGCTCCAGGACATGGGCCAGCTCGACAACACGATCGTCGTGTTCACCACCGACAACGGTGCTGAGACGTTCACCTACCCGGACGGCGGCACGACCCCGTTCAAGGGCTCGAAGATGAACACCTGGGAAGGCGGCATGCGCGCTCCGTGTGTCATTCGCTGGCCGGGCGTCATCAAGCCTGGAACGGTCAAGAACGACATCTTCGCGTCGCTCGACTGGCTGCCCACGCTTGTCAACATCGCGGGCGGAGCCAAGGGCGATGCTCTGAACAAGCGGATCATGGCCGGCGCCTATCCGGGCATCGTCAAGACCAAGCTCGATGGCGTCGACCAGACCGAGTACCTTTCCGGACGTTCGGAAAAGTCGGCGCGCGACACCTTCTTCTACTATTCCAGCAGCCATCCGTCGGCTGTGCGCTACAAGAATTGGAAGATGTATTTCGCGATCGCGCCCGAAACCGCGACGGGCTTCCTCTCCCCGGGAGTCCAGACCCAGTTCGCAGCTGGCATGGTCAACCTCAAGCGCGATCCATTCGAGACGTCGTGGGGCGATGAGAAAAAGGCGAGCTTCTGGTTCAGCGGCGCGCTCGCCGGGCCGGTCACGGCTTACATATACGACTGGAACCTGCTGCCCATCGGGCAGGTGCTGTGGCTGAAGGAGCTGGAATCCTACAAGGAGTTCCCACCCCTTCAGGATCCCGCGAGCTACAACCTGGATCAGGTCATGGAACAGCTCAAGAAGGGTCAGGGGCACCCGAGCCAGTAACTCGGATCCTTGCGGGTGATGCGGGCGCCCCACGGGCGCCCGCCGACGGAATAGCGAGCAAAGCGATAAGGGCCCGCGCGGGGCCGGCCGGCACCTCCACAAGCCATTTCGGCTTCCGATGCATCAAGCAAACAGAACCAATTGCGTCACAACAGAGAGGCGCGCGTCATGAGCAACAAGCTTCCGCCAGGCGATTCCCACGACGCCACTCCGCAATCGGGCAGCGGAATGAAACGCCGCGATCTCTTGCTGAGCGGGAGTTCTCTTGTCGCCGCTTCGGCACTCTCCGCGGTCGGGCTGACAAGTTCTGCGCAGGCGCAGCAGCTAACACCGTCACCCGCGCCAGCGGGGCAGCGGCCGAACATCGTCGTCATCATGGGTGACGACATCGGCATGTGGAATATCGGCGCTTATCACCGCGGCCTGATGGCTGGCCGGACGCCCAATCTCGACAAGCTCGCCGCTGAAGGCATGCTGTTTACCGATTACTATGCCGAGGCGAGTTGCACGGCAGGTCGCGCCAACTTTATCACCGGTGAGCTGCCAATCCGTACCGGCATGACCACGGTCGGCCAGGCCGGCGCAGCCATCGGCATACCCGCGCAGGCGGTGACGATTGCCACCGCGCTGAAGGGAATGGGCTACGCCACCGGCCAGTTTGGCAAGAATCACCT